>NZ_JAKUFF010000057.1:0-31028 GCF_022663305.1 Bacillus cereus group sp. BfR-BA-01408
GTTGCTCCTGTTGCTCCTGTTGCTCCTGTTGCTCCTGTTGCTCCTGTTGGAATATAAATTGGCGGAAGAACCGGAAAAGTAGGTCCAATATTCTCTGGTCTTACCATCCCTTTATTCAAAGATAATTTTTCATTACTGTTCAATTTACTACCTCATTCCACATTTTGTTTACTGATTAACAAAATAAAACCTCTATCATTTTAGTAAAATTCCATAACTACTTTTTCATACTCAAATGATTTTACACAAAGTAAACTTTTTACCGTTACTATAACTAGTAGTATTAATATAATAAAATGATAGTTCCATTCCCAAATACTAAATCGCTACTATTAAACTCTTCGACTCCACTTTCCGGATCTATCTTTTCAACCGAAATATCAACTTCAAATTATAATAATAATTTAATAATCAATTTAATTGCTGGTAATACAATTTCACTTCAACTATTCGGCGTATTATCCATAGTTAATTTAGTTGAGGGTGGTTCAACAGGTGCCTCTTTAACAATTATACGAATCGATTAAAAAATGATTCGTTCTTTTTTATAATAATCATTCTTAAATGCTAAAATAGTAACTATTACATCATTCCTTAAGCTTATATATTAATAACTTCACGACAGTGATTTTGCAATAAGAAACACTTTGTACTATATTCATAGTACAAAGTATCTATACTAAATTTTCCGTATATACATTATCAATTTACACTGCTCTCTGCCAATGTTACATTAAAGGTGAAAGTAGTTTCTCAAATGCGAACCATCTCAATACGTATATGAGAAACAAACTCCAATCCTATACGCGAGAGCAATACTATGTTGACACTCAAACGAGTGTCCTTTTTTATGAATTTCAAAAATAAAACCATCTTTTATAGATGGTTTATCAACGCACTTTTCTTTATATTCTTCATGCAATAGTAATTTTATATAATCGGATAATATATGGTCATACTTAACCTAGTTAGCGTTCTTCCGAAATTATGATAAGAGTGTGATCTATCCGCCTTAAAGCGAATTGAATCCCCACTATTTAATTTATATTGACAATCATTTATTTCAATTGTCAATTCCCCTTCAAACACCGTTATAAATTCTTCGGTCCCTTCTTTATGGCCTTCCGAACTTAATTTTCCTTCAGTTTCAATTTCAACTGTATAGATTTCAAAGTTCCTATCATCTTGAAAAGGAAAAGATGGATACACTTTATATCTCCCATTGTCTTCTAATAATGCTTGAACATCACTTCGTAAAACGACTTTCGTATCCGGTTGGGGATTATTAATTAAAGAAGTAAAAGACACTTTCAACCCATTAGCTATTTTCCATATCGTTGTTAATGTTGGACTTGACTCTCCACGTTCAATTTGTCCAATCATTGTTTTACTCACACCTGTTAATTGGGCAACTTTTTCTAAACTTAATTTTTCTTTCTCTCGTATTGTTTTTAAATTTTTTGCCAGAATAAGTTGAATTTCTTCCATAAGAAACACTCCTAAACTATATACAATATAACGACCGTTATGTATAATAAAAAGCACACGTTATATTGTTATTTTCGGCCATTATAACATACACCAAATAATTAGGGGGTTTTGAAATGCCTATATTTTCTTTTTTGTTATTTGTTATTATATGTAGCTTCACACCCGGTCCTAACAATTTCTTAGCTATGACATACGCCAATCAACATGGTTTAAAAAAGAGTATGCAATTTTGCTTTGGAGTAGCTTTCGGTTTTTTCATCCTCACTTCATTATGTAGCTTCTTTAATATTGTACTAATTAATATCCTACCTATAATTGAATTCCCTTTAAAAATTTTAGGTGTAGCATACATGCTATATTTAGCCTTTAAAATACTCACTAGTAAAACTAGTGCAGATCCAGATGAAAAACATAATAAAAACTTATTTACAGTCGGGATTTTTCTTCAATTTGTTAATCCTAAAGGGATACTATTCGGGCTGACTGTAGTGTCAACTTTTATTCTCCCTTACTATAATTCATATTCAAGTTTTCTACTCTTCTCATTATTTCTAGGTGTAGTCGGGTTAATGAGTACATTCAGTTGGAGCTTATTTGGTTCTATGTTCCAAAAATTTTTATTAAAACATACTACATCATTTAACATCATTATGGCTGTCTTATTAGTTTTTAGTGCTATTTCAATAGTAATTAATTAAATTCAAATTCTCATTTTTTTCTTTTTAAATATATGTTTTGTAAATATACTTGAAATTTCCGGTGAACCTCTGACTTACATGTATTACTTATTATGTATTAAAACAGAAATCTTCTATATCTAATCATATTTATACGAGGTAACATTATAAAAAGAGGAATACTCATAATAAGTAATCCTCTTTTTATGTCCTATCATTTTTAAAAATTTCTGTTCTACTAAACTAGAATTTCACTTAATTTCATACCACCAACCTTTCCGATCAAGGTAATCCGCCATCCCTTTAAGTTGCAGTATTTATGACTTTAAACTACTCATTTCAAAATCTTTTTATTATAATACAGAAAAATGCGTTATAATATAAGTTACTGGTCTCAAGGAGGAGTTTAATGACTGATAAATATAAATTTTTGATACTCATTGTTACAGCATTTTTTTCTTTCTTTTCTTTAATAAAAGATTTCCGTAACACTTCAAAAAGTTTCTTTTGGGGGAGCTTCGCAATCCTAACAAGCTTTATATTATTATTAACTCACACTTTAGAATTAACTCCAATACTTATCTATTCAGCACAGATGGCTCTTGAGATTATTACAATTCCACGTAAATTAATTCTTCCATCTGTCACTGAAGCTGCTAGTTTTTGCTAACAATTCGTATATATATAAAAGTTTCAACTCTACATTTCTAATTATCTTTTCAAATATAATAGTGCGGTGTCTCCTTTCTAGAGAAACCGCACTATATTAAATTTCAAACTGACTAGTATAAAAATCTCATACATCGCTGTTTTTTTCATTGAGTTTGTTTTGTGTAAAAGAAAAAGCACCCAACTGGTTGCTTTTTCTAGAATCATCTTTTTCTTCTGCTTCTTTTTACTTCCTTTATTTCTCCCTGCTTAACTAGTTTTTCAATATATAAATGTACTAGCTTATAAACACACTCTCTTCGTTAATTTTCCTGATCTTCTTGATTTTTCATTCTGACGCACAATGCTTTGTAGCTTTTTAGCTCCTTCACCACAAGTCTTCGCATTTCCTTTTCACCGATATCCTCAAAAAATGAAAATTGATTCATACGATACGGTTCCCCTCCGTTGGATTTACTCTATTGAACTTTTACTTCATTTCAAAATTCTCCGTTTCAGATGAACCACTAGACACATACACCATATACTAAGTTAAGTACTTCCTAGGAAAGAAGGTGAAAGTTATGCCATCTATTGTCGGAAATATGGTTGCACAAAATAGTAACGGTTCTTTCAACTTAGGTGATTTTTATAATGTTTCTCCAAAAGAAAATACAAAAGCTTATAATGGTTCAGGTGCATCTAATGTTGCTTTTGTGCTTAATACATTTAACGGTGTTAGTGCAACCAACACATTTGATTCTGATGTTGCCGACCAAAGTCAAGTTGGAACAGCCTAAACTTATTTATTTCTTCTACTTCCGAATAAAAGCCAATATCACGTTAATAATGTATATATTGTTTCTGTTTCCCCTTCATACCCGAAGGCTTATCAGTTAGCTTTTGCTAGCTGTCCTTTTTAAATACGGGCTGCACACGTATTCAGCTTATAAATTAAGCCTTGTGAGCTGCCACCTTTTAAAGGAACACATTTAAATATATGCTCCTTTTATTCAATGTTTTTTCACGATCATGCAGAATAAAACATAAGGTATATGGTAATTCAGTGCTCATAAAATCTATTTTTTCTAAGAGTTTATCCATTTGCAAGCTCTTTTTTTCTTTGCAAATGACTCTTTTATTTTTAAATTTGTATTATTTTAAATTATCTATTCTACTTCTCTTTTCTTGTTCATATACCAAGTCTTTTATTCATAAGCTAAAAGTACTTGACATAACTGAATGGAGGCTAATAATGTCTTTTTCAAATATTATTAAATACGGACGCGTTCCCCTCTTTAATTCTAACTTCCCTTTGATTTTATTTTGGAGTCAAAAAAGTGGCTGTACCTCTCTTGCACATTGGTTTTTTTATCAAATAAATTTATTTAAAGAAGCAATAAAATACGATTCTTTCATCCATAATTATGAAAATGAAATATACAAAAACTCCTCGGACTACTTTATTGAACTAGCTGCAGCTTTAAATACAAACGGAAAAGATACCTATAAATTAGTGAGGAACCCCTATATAAGAGCTGTAAGTTCATTTTTTTCACTAATTGCCCCCCCTTACATAGAAAACCCAGCATGGAATCCTATTCGGAATTTTTATTATGGTAATGAATTTTGTAATAAACCTATTTCATTTAAAATCTTTCTCTACTACTTAAAAGAGCAAATGATAGATTTAGAACAAGTAGATCCACATTTAATGCAGCAATATGAACCAGGTGAGGAAGAGTTTGTTACAAAGTATATCTACCTTGAAAATTTCTCTACTGAAATTGAGCACTTAGAACAAACATATCAATTAAAAACTTCTCCTTTACACATACTAACCAAATCATGGCATCATCAGAAAGACAGGGCGATTTTTAGAGGTAATTTTGCAGATGCTGATATTACCGATCCTTTATTCCCACGCCTCCCAACATACGATAGCTTTTATGACTATGAAACTATCCAATTAGTACAGGATATTTTTAATAAAGATTTTAGCACGTACAATTACCCATTAACTTCTTTAAAAAATATATGATTTTCTAATTGTAGTTTCATATATTATAGAGAAACTTAGATTCACCTATTTAAGTTTCCTCACAAGGTGAAACTTTAATCAGTGGGGGGTTTTGTTCATCCCCACCTAACTTCTTTGCTTCCGCTGAATTTTGAGGTGGGGGTCTTACTGCCTGTTAATGCGGGATAAAACTCTCGTAGTAAGTTGGGACACTGGAAACAGTGTCTTTTTTTAATAAATCATTAAAACATTTAAATAGAACGTGAAATACTCATTAAGGTTGCTACCATTTGTATGTTTTACTTTGTATGCAAGAAAGACGCAGTTAAAACATTTAGTGAACGAATATTTAGATAGTAATGTTTACAAATATAAAAATGCGGTGTCTCCTTTCCAGAGAAACCGCACCCTATCAAAAATTCTTATTAAATTTTAAACTGACTCGTATACAGATTAAAGTAAAATCCTCTATCTTCCATGAGAGATTCATGGTTCCCTTTTTCCAAAATACTTCCATCTTTTATAACAAGGATTTGATCTGCTTTTTCAATCGTTTTCAGTCGATGAGCGATTACGAAACTTGTTCGACCTCTCATTAAATTGTTTAGTCCTTCTTGTATTTGTAATTCTGTTCTCGTATCAATATTAGATGTTGCTTCGTCGAGAATTAATATATCTGCATCTGCTAAAATTGCCCGTGCAATCGCAAGAAGTTGTTTTTGTCCTTGACTTAAATTCGATCCTTCTGAAGCAATTTTCGTTTCATATTGATTCGGTAAATGTTTTATAAAAGAATGTGCAGATGCTGCCTTAGCTGCATTGATTACCTCTTCATCACTAGCATCTAATCGACCATAACGTATATTATCCATAATCGTCCCAGCAAATAAATACGTATCTTGTAAAACTACTCCTATTTTACTTCGCAACGAATTCATATCATATTCTTTTATGTTTTTTCCATCAATATGAATTTGCCCTTGCTGTATATCGTAAAAGCGCGTTAGCAAATTAATGATTGTTGTTTTGCCCGATCCAGTTGGACCTACTAAAGCAATTGTCTCCCCTGGCCGCGCTTTAAGACTCACTTCTGTTAAAATCGTTTTATTTTCCTCATACCCAAATGAAACATTCTCGAGTGCAACATGTCCTTGTAAATTTTGTACAACGAATGCATCTTTTTTATTTTTGATTTCCGGCACTTCATCCATAATTTCAAAGACACGTTCCCCACCAGCAACTGCTGCTTGAATCGTATTCATTAAAGTTGCGAATTGACTGAGTGGTCTTGAGAATTGACGAGAATAATTAATAAAAGCTGCAATGACACCTACTGTTGTCATTCCATTTAAAACCATTACTGACCCAGTCCCAATTACAAGTCCCATACCTAAGTTGTTAATAAAGTTCATACTCGGAAAAATAAAAGCTGAAAATGTATCCGCCTTCGTTGCAGAAACTCTTAGCTGTTCATTAATTTTATTGAAATTTTGTACGGTTTCTTTTTCTTTCCCATATAACGTTGTAACATCCGCACCTGTTATAGCTTCCTCAATAAATCCATTTAATTCTCCTAAATCTTTTTGACGCTTTGCAAAGTTTTTACCACTATAAGCAACTAGTTTTTTTGTAACGAAAAACATAATAGGTACTGTAATTAAAGTAACAATCGCTAAAATCCAATCTAATGCGAACATCGCAATCGTCACACCTATAAAAGTTAGCGCTGATGAAATAATTTGTACAACACTTTGTGTCAACGCTTGATTCAAATTATCTATATCATTTGTTACACGACTCATTAAATCCCCTTGAGAACGTACATCAAAGAACCGTAAAGAAAGCGTTTGGATTTTCTCAAAAATATCTTGTCTTATTTTTTGTATCGTTTTTAATGCAACATTAACCATTACAAATGTTTGTAACCAAGTTAATAATACTGTTACACCATAAATCGCGATAAGTACCAAACACATTCTCGCCGTACCACTTAAATCTTTCGGTACAATATATTGATCGATAATTACTCCCATTAAATACGGACCTAATAACCCAAGTAACGTCGTAACAAACACTAAGAATATAACGAACGTAAGGGCAGCCTTTTGGTAGCCCATATAGTTCCATACTCTCATCACAGTTCCTTTCGTATTTTTAGCCTTCCCCATCTTTGGTGCGTTACGCCCACCTTTATTAGCAAATTGTCCTTGAAAATTACGCATGTTCTTTCCCACCTTTTTTATATAAATTACCACCTTGGGAAAGATAGATTTCTTTATATACCTCACATTGTTCTAACAGTTCTTCATGTGTACCATCACCAACTAATTCACCGTTATCTAAAACGAGAATTTTATCAGCATCTATTATAGATGAGATTTTAGAAGCGATTAATAATGTTGTTGTTCCTTTATATTCTGTTCTTAATGCCGATTGAATGTTAGATTCTGATTTTGCATCCACTGCTGATGTAGAATCATCTAATATAAGAATGGATGGCTTTCTCACAAGCGCCCTTGCAATTGATACACGTTGTTTTTGGCCACCTGACAAATTCGTCGCACCTTGCGTTAAATGATATTGATATGAATCTTCCAGCTTGTTAATAAACTCAGTCGCACAAGCTGATGAAGCTGCTACTTCCAATTCGTCATTTGATGCATCTTCTTTACCGTAACGTAAATTCTCTTCTATGCTACCAGAAAACAACAATGCCTTTTGAGGTACAAACCCGATTGACGCACGAAGTTTTTGTAAATCATACGCCTTAACATTTATTCCATCAATGCATATTTCCCCTTGATCAACATCGTATAAGCGCGGTAATAATTTTGCTAAAGTAGATTTACCACTCCCTGTAGAACCAATAATCCCGATTTTTTCACCTTTACTTATGCGAAATGAAATATCTTTTAAAACATATTCATTATTTTTCGTGTAACTATAACTAACATTTTTAAATTCAATTTGTCCCTCAATTTGCTTAGGTGCAAGCGCATTTTTGGGGGTCATAATATCAACGTCAGTATTTAAAACTTGCTGTACACGATCCGCTGACGGAAATGCTCGCGCGATTTGCATAAATACCATACTTATAGACATAAGTGACATTAAAATAATATTCAAATAGTTTATAAATGCTAATATAGCCCCTACTTGAAGGGTTCCATTAAATACTTTCTCTCCACCAACCCATAACGTTGCGACAATTCCGCCACTTACAACTAACATAATGATTGGCATCATTAAGGAAATAAGCTGCACCGCTCGAATATTTATCTTCGTTAAATTTGTATTAACATTTCCAAACTGATTAATTTCATATTTTTGTCTTACATACGCTTTAATCACACGTACTCCAGATAAATTTTCTTGTAACTTTGTATTCACTTTATCTAATGCTTCTTGCACTTTTCCGAACGTCCCGCTTGCTTTACTCGCAATGAATATAATCGCAAGTAATAAAATTGGAACGACTACGAGTAATATAGGAAATAACTCACGCGCTGTCATAAAAACAATTATTATACTTCCGATAAATAACAAAGGACCACGAACAAGAACACGTAATGTCATCGTCATCGCCGATTGAATAGAAGTAATATCATTTGTAACAATTGTTAATAACTTTCCCGTTCCAAACGAATCACGATTTTCACTAGAAAATGTTTCTATTTTCGCAAACACATCTTTTCGTATGTCAGTAGCGAAATTAACAGCTGCTTTTGTAGAATACATCATACACCCAAGTCCTCCAACTAAACCGAGTGCTGCAGCTCCTATCATAAGAAGTCCCATTTTTATTACATAATTCATATCCCGATTTGCTATCCCAACATCAATAATATGTTGCATAATAGTCGGTTGAATTAAGTCCATCGCAACCTCAAGTACCATAAATAGCGGTCCAATAATAGCGAAGAACATGTATGGTTTTAAATACTGTAATAATTTGCGAAATGATTTCATACATAATCTCCTTTTTCTATGAAATTACCAACGAATAATTCATATCCCCCCTTATTTAAGCGATATAGTTTGTAATTTCTTTCTTACTTTTATTATATTATGTAAATTAATATTTAACATTATTAAATGATAAGCATTAATGACTTTTCGGTCAATAAATGTGCTTTGTATTATATAAATATAAAAACCGCATTCTCAATGAAAAGAATACGGTTTTTCATCTATATTTTTTCAGTTGTAAAATCTAAAAACTCAGTCTCAAATCCATTATTTTTAGAAGGACTACACGTGTAAAAACCTATTTTAATAGGCTTATCCCCTATATCTTCCATCAAATGAGCGATTCTGATTTGTTCCCATTGGTGGATTTTCTTCACATATATTGTATAATCACCACGTTTACGAACAATTCGAAAACGAAGTTGCTCGTTAGCTAATTCTGTCGGAAAGTCTTGCGTGGACCAATCGGAATATCCATTATTCGTTACGACAGCTCCTAAATGAGATGGACCATCTGGAATATATTCTAATGAAGTTTTCAACCAACACTTTTCCGAAACCATAACAAAAAGACCAGCTTGATCGAATTTTGAATTTGGATTCATACGCAATTGAACTTCAGCTTGAAAGTCTGTCATCGTCTCTGTATAAAATACATGACCATTCATTACTTCGAATCCATAATGGGTTTTAAGCCAAAAATCTGTTTCGGCTTTCGAGCGGACAATAAGCGCATGATTGTTATTAAGCTTATAATACTCAGGTACATTCATTATAGTAAGTTGCTCAATATGTTCTGGTATATGTGATATTTTCATAGTTCCTCCATAATAAAGCATCTATATGCACATTTAAAATTCTACTAATACTGGGAATTTATAACCTTTCAAATCCAACTCTCTATTACTTCGAACCATTAAATACTTACTTGATTGTAATTCTGTAAACTGTACATCCTCAACCCCTAATTGATCTGGAGAGAAGTAAAATTCGATTTCTGTAAATCTTTCAGCGATCTCCCCACATATTTCATCTAAAACTGGAATTACTGGTGCAAACACTCCATATAATTTCAACTTTTCATTATCTACTTCATACACAATTAGAGCATCTAGCTTCTCTGAATAATACAATTTTCCACTCCATTCCGAATCATACATATTCAAATAAAACGAAGGGCGGAAGTTTAATGTTGAAAAATTATTTGAAAGTCTTTGGCTACTATCTATAGTCTCATGTATTAGCTTTCTATCCTCTTCCATATAATAATCTAGCTCTCTAAGTGAGAAATCATTATTATTCTTTTTATCATATGGAATAGTCATTAAATATTCCTGCACAACTTTAAAACCAAATGATGCATATAGTTCAGGTTTTTCCGTAAACAATAATGCACATTCACATGTTTTATCGATTTCTTCTATCATTTTACTCATTAATTGCGTCATGAGTCCTTGTCCACGAAAATTAGGGTGTGTCATTACCGATTGAATGCCCGCTGCATTTATTCTTTCACCATTTACTAGCAATGGTAGCGAGAATGCCGCAACATTTGCAACCGCTTTATCGTCATGTAAAAAGGATAAAGCTTTGTATGTATCATCCCAATAACCTCTCTCTGAGAAATCATTCAATGTTTGAATTGTAATTCCAAACACTTCTTCAAATAAAGGAAATAACTGCTCTCTTTTCGGTTCTTCTAAAAGAAGTTTTTCAAAATTTTCAACATTCCCCATGTTGTCCCTCCATACGTTAATTCCATCCAATTAGATATAGTTGTAGAACCTGTCCTTAAAGTAATAGGTCTTACCAATCAATATACTATCATAAAATATAAAAAAAGAGTCTAATTAATTTTATGTTTTGACTATTCGAAAATAAGTCGAATAAAACAATATTAGGATTTTTGAATATTAATGAGTTTATTATATAAAAATAGTGCTTTCTACTTCGTTTTTACTCATAGAAATACACCATTTATAAAAAAATATTTTTTATTATTTTTTCCCTTCAAGTCTTTCCTTCGTATTAATTTCTTCTCCACTTATACGCTTTTCAAAAGACTTTCTCCAACTACTTGAAAGCGCATTTACTTCTAATATTCTTTTTACCCCTTCAATATTTTGTTTTTCCTTGTGCATGATACAGTTAGCAAACGCTATTGAAACACCTTTTGGATCAGACTGTAGTCTTTTTAAAGTATCGACTGATGATACCCATCCTTCTTTTAATACACGAAAATAAAATCCTGTATATCCTGTTTCTTGAAAATATAGTGGTAACTTTGGAATGTTATATTTTTTTGCTAATTTAAAAAAAGGTTGCCTTGGTTGTGTTACCTGCACGATTGCCTGTCCGAGCTCAAACGTATCACCAATACAAACATCCTCTTCGCGCATACCACTAACTGTTATATTTTCTCCGAAAGCCCCATATACAAGATTTTGATTCAACTCTTTTTCCCAGTATGGATAGTGATCACCAGTATAAACACAAACTGCTTTATCTACTCCTCCATGATGAACTAAGTCAGCTTGTCCATCCCCATTAAATTTTACAAAAGATAAATATACTGGTTCCTTTACTTGTTTCTTATTTATGCCTGTATGAATTACTTTTCCGCCGTATGTAACCTCTTTTGGTAATCCTATATTTAAAGATAATAATTGAAATTCATTAGCCATTCTATTTCCTCCTTTAAAGGTGTTACATGTATTTTCTCTCGGTTAATTTTTACAACCCTCTCTGTTATGTCAACTACCCCCACTGAGATAAAGCATTTCAGTGGGAGCTTGAGTTCGAACGCTAGGTCTTTTCTTCTATCGCTAGACAGTTTGACGCTCTAGCATTCATGCTACCCTACGGTAACACCTCAAGTCTGTTTTTGGTTGGTACTGACAACGAATGATTGTTTTCCCACTTGCACCACCCTTTCGAAAAAGAGCAGTTCTTCCCTATGGAAGAAGCCACCACTCAGATGACTTCGGCGTGTGCTACAAGCCCCGACGAGTCGCGTACACATGGATGGTTGACGCACCCACTAAGCTATGCGCGAAGCAATAGCCTTACGTTTTTGCACTTCTAATAGAATCGGCGTTTTCACTTTCAGATTGTCATCCAATTCTACAACTCCTGATTTTTTCAATATATTCATCGCACCATTAATATCAGCATGGATACATGTTCCTGCTTTACTTTGATACAGACCACGCGTAATTCGTTTGCCGCTAAAGCGATACTGCGTCCTATCATTCTTAGACCAAACTGGAACCGGATCTTTATCAAGAAAACTAGCTTTTGAAGTATAGCTTTCTTCTTGTTTAAAAAAGCGGATGCCTTCTTTTATACATTTATTCTCAATTGCTGCCATCAATTTTTGAAATGGGATTTGCACAAACTTTTGATTATTCTTTTTCCCCATATGAGAGTTTTGTTTCCAACCAGCGTTATACCCTATAACAATCGTATCTATATCGAATTCTTTCACTTTTTTGAACAATAGGCCTACCGTTTGTGCAATGTAACCGTTTATTTGTCTTTCTCGTTTATGCCAAAGTGCAGCCATTTTATTCGTTACAATACGTTTTGAAATTCCATTGTCCATATTTTTCTGTTGGAGGTTACATATCATTTTGTTGAAGTATTGATTTATGGATTTTAGTTTTTTTCCATCAATTAAGAAGGCATCACCTGTATGGGTTACGCAACTTACTAATCTGTCTACACCTAAATCGCAACTCAAAGCGTTACTCGTAGTCGTGGATGGTTTCTTCATTTGAGAAACGTGCATTTCATATGTATAATGCACCTCAAAGAACCGACCTTTTTGCTTCGGTACAATCTCAATGTAGGAGATTTTTTTATTTCTTAAGTTTTTTGGCATACGTATTTGAATGGAACCGAATTTTTTTCTGAATGCAACATTCATTGGAATGATCCAATACCCGTTCTCATCCACTTTTGGCACTTGATAGATTTCAATGATTCGCTTGTCAGTGGAACGAGAATAATTCGGAAACTTCGGACGACCTGTGAACTTCTCGGGATTTTTCTTCCACTGTTCCAATGCCTTAAAAAAGCTCTTCACTTCTGTAAATAAGGATCTACGAATCGCTTGAACAGAGTTTGATTGAATGCCCGAGTAGTTCATATCATTTTGCATGGCAGTGTCCACTTCTTTGACAGTAGCCATCCTGTTATGATTCAAGTAACTTTGTTTCATCGTGTACAAGCCAACATTTCGCAACGCTTTTGAACTATGCGACATGCGCTGAAGTAAACGAAATTCTTTTGCAGTCAAGCAAGCCCGTCCAATATTCTGTTTCTGCGTGAATCGTTGCATGTTTTCTCTTTTCTTTTGTTTCCGTAATACTTTCATTGCTTTCTTTCTAGCCATTGTTTTCACCACCTTTCTTAGAGAGTTCATTACTTTTGATAAATCAATATTGGGAACGAAATGAAACAACATGCAAACATGTTCTTCATCGTAATTCCTTTTGACTCAAGCAGCTAAATGATAATGATAATCATTATTTAATTTCGTTATCTTACAATCCATTCCCTCCTTATCTACGCAGATTATATCGTAAAACGAAAAAAACATTAGCACTGGGAAAATTACTATGAGCGAAACAACAGAGTTCAGCCTACCTTCTGACGGCAATTCATCTCCACCTGAATTGTTGGGTTTCACCCGTAACACAAATCAGATGGAGTTTTCTTGCCGAAAAGGATAAAGATGATTATAAAATCTCTAAAATCATTGTTCAATTCAATTATTTATATAATAATGATAGGTATAACCTATTATTATACTTGAGGTGATTCCAATCGAATTACGACAACTTGAATACTTTTTAGCTGTTTCAAAAGAATTACATTTCACAAAAGCAGCTGAGAAATTAAATATTTCACAGCCTTCACTAAGTCAACAAATACGCGCATTAGAGCATGAAGTAGGAATGCCACTTTTCGATCGAATTGGTAAAAAAATATCTTTAACTGAAGCAGGGAAGATTTTATTATTACATAGTAAAAACATTTTTCATGAAGTCGAACAAGCTCGTTCAGCTATTCAAGACCTAAACGGATTACAGCAAGGTTCTTTAACAATAGGGGCTTTGTTAACCGTCGTAAATTATTTACTACCGACGGCTATTTTAAATTTTAATAATTTATATCCCAATATAGAACTTTCTGTATTAGGGCTTCGTACTGGAGATATTCGTGAAAAATTATTACAAAACGAACTGGATATTGGAATTACATTTCTCCCGGTGCAAGATAAAGAAATTATTTCTACCCCTCTCTACAAAAGTGAACTTATATTAGTCGTACCAACTGGTCATCAATTAGCTGAACATAATTATGTATCTATTGCTGAATTACAGAACTACCCTTTCATTCTTTTACCTAAAAATTTCTTTTTAACCAAACTAATTACATCTCACTGTCAAAAATTCAACTTTAAACCAAGACCAATTTTAGAAATTAGCACGATGGAATCTTTAATCCAAATGGTTTCCAAAGGAATGGGAATTACAGTTTTACCCAAACCATATATAGACTTTTTACAAAATAAAAACATTCAAGCTATTAAAATAGAAAACCCTACTCCAACAATTGAAATAGGACTAATTTATAGAAAAGATAAATATATGTGTGCTACAACTCGAGAATTTATTGAACAACTAAAAAGAACAGTACATTCTTTACAAAGCTAAACGAACAAAAGAGATTATCCTATGAAGTCATTTCATAACGACCTAGTAGAATAATCTCTTTTCATAATGAAATAAAGTATTAACTATAAATTTTAGTGTACCTTTTTGGAAATGGGAATATATTTTGTAAAATAAGCCCCGACTAACAATAATACGATTGAAAATAGCACTGTCAACATACCGCCGAAATGAAACCAATATGCGAACAAATTAAAAATTGCAAGCGAAAAGAAACAAATTGAAGTTAACGCACTCTTCAATCCTTTTACCTCTGCTTTTTTCTTTTTTCATAAGTCATATACATTGAAACGAAAACAAATAAAATAAGAACAATCGGTAACACTACTTTTAGCAATAGCACTTCCTCCTGTATATACATCCAGATATCACCACATTACCCCGTTTATCCTTTTGGAATCAATTTATTATTCTCTTCCCTCCAAAAGTCAGTATAAGTTTTATTTTTAAAGTTCACGTTCACCTCAGAAAACGGCATGCTTCCTCCAACTTTCAATGAGTACCAGTCGTTTAAAAGTGGTGATCCAAAACAAATCTTCATTGTACGATCATGTAAATCGAATAATACAGAATGTAAAGTTCCAAACCATTCTTCATAGTTATGTACAGTTAGTCCAGCAGGATATTCTTCTTCTACTAACTTTTTTAAAGACTCAATGCTCACTTGTTCATATCTATTTAAATGCTCATGTAAAACGTGGTATCTCTTTGTAGATTGTTCTAATCTCCTATTATTTAATTTCTGAATAGATGAACTAACTGCATGGTTTGTTGATACAATAAAAGCTTGATTGTCACCATCAATCGTTGTTGTGAATTTATGACCGTCAAATATTTCAATATGTGCTGCATTTAAAGAATCTGCTACTATTAAATTAATATTACTAGCAATTGGTATTTCTTCTATTAGTGACTTAGCTTCCTGCACATTTTTACATTTCTCCAACAACAGTCGAATTACTGCAAAACATTGTAAACCACTTACTGCTGGCTTTCGTAGACCTTCAATATTTCCTACTGGTTGACCACATGCTGAAAATGTAACAGCTAATCCATGCTCGTTAACCCCTTCCGTTCGGCCAAAATATTGAGTAGAAAAGCCACTATGTGCATACGCACCTTCAACATGAGTTGAACAAAAACGCATATCATCTATTTTTGGTGACAAATCATAATTTCTTAATACATATGTGTGTTTTGAATCTGTCTTTTTAGGTAATACTGCACAATGACTACAACCTGCTTTCAATAGTGTTTGATAGTAATACATCATATTTTTAGAAGGAATTTTCAACACTTCACAAAAACCTTCAATTTCTTCATTAATTCCAGAGCAATATTGATTTAATATATTTCTAGATTCTGTAAAATGGTTAGGCGATATTAAGTTTTCTTGCTGTATAAATTGCGGAACAAGATAAGAATGTTGTTTTACAAATTCACCTTGTTGCTTACCGATTTCATAATGACTTCCTTTGAGCGATGAAAAATACCCCTTTACTTGATACATCTAATTCCCCCTTATTGAATTTATCCATATCGTACCAAATAAACTGTATTCATTCTTGATGTTTTTTACTGTCTTTCAAATCAAATGTGGTTGGAATAAAGCGAACAGTTATAAAATAAAAACTAGGAAACTGTAACCTTTAACAGTTCCCTAGTTTTTTAATACTAAATGATTCCCTCTTCCACCATCGTTTCTGCAATTTGAACCGAGTTCCACGCCGCACCTTTTAATAAATTATCGGAGACAATCCAAAGATGGAATCCGTTTGGCATATCAGGATCTTTTCTAATTCTTCCGACAAATGTATCTATTTTCCCTTCTGCATATAATGGCATTGGATACAGCTGTTCACTAGGGTTATCTTGCAAAATAACACCTGGTGCATCAAGCAGTACTTCTTTAATTTCTGCAACAGTTACTTCTTTTTCAAGTTCTATATAAACCGCTTCTGAATGACCTGATACAACCGGAACGCGCACACAAGTAGCTGCCATTTTCAAGTTGGGGTCTTCTAAAATCTTCTTTGTTTCTTGAATCATCTTTACTTCTTCAAAGGTGAAATCATTATCCGTAAATATATCTACTTGAGGAAGTACATTAAATGCAATTGGATAATGTTTTTTATCTTTTTTCGCTGGTAATATAGTACTCTCCACTTCTTCACCTGCAAGTATTGACTTAGCCTGTTCTTTTAATTCTTGAATCGCATGAATACCAGAACCCGATACAGCTTGATAAGTTGAAACGATAATTCGTTCTAATCCGAATACTTTTCGTATTGGCTGAAGAGCTGTTACCATCTGTAATGCTGAACAATTCGGAACTGCTATTATACCTTTATGTTCCTTTAAAGTGTGCGCATTTACTTCCGGAACAACAAGCGGTACATCAGGTGCCATTCGGTATTCACTAGTGTTGTCAATTACGATTGCACCGCTAGAGACAGCTTGATTTACAAATTGTCTAGAAACTTCTCCTCCAGCGCTAAAAAAGGCAATATCTACCCCTTCAAAGCTATTTATTTTTGCTTCTTGTATAATGATCTCTCGCCCTTTAAATTGTACTGTCTTACCAGCCGATCTTTTTGACGAAAGTAACGTAACTTCAGCTATATTAAACTTTGTTTCTTTTTCTAACAGTTCAATAATTTTCTGACCTACTGCACCCGTAGCCCCAACAATAGCTACATGATAGCCCTTTTCACTCATCTTTTCTCCTCCAATGTTAAATGAATAAATATTTCTACAATTTCATTTTATAAGGAATTTAATCATTTGGAAAATTGAAATACGTGATATAATCATTCACAAATCATGATAATAAAAGAGGGATTTTTTATGGAAATGAGACATGTTAAAACTTTTTGTGCCATCGTTAAGTATGGTAGCTTTTCTAAAGCTGCTCACGCGTTAGGTTATGCGCAATCTACTGTAACAGCGCATATGAAAGCATTAGAAAACGATTTACACCTCCCTCTTTTTGATCGATTAGGGAAAAAAATACTTCTTACAAAAGCAGGTCATCAATTTCATCCTTATGCTTTAGAATTACTTGCAATTTATGAAAAAGCGCAAGAAATTCCTCAAAATACCGATCAATTAGAAGGTACATTAAGTATTACATCAAACGAATCATTAGCAGTGTACCGTTTACCACAATTATTACGTACTTACAAACAGAAAAATCCGAAAGTAAATATCGTACTTGAAACAAATACAAATGAACAAGCATTACAAAAATTACGTGAAGGAGAAACAGACATTGTCTTCATAATTGGAGAATGTATAGAACATAATGATTTCATTACGCGTACATTTAGTAATGAAACATTTGGATGGATTTTACCACCTCATTATTCTACACAATCTAATCCGTTTTGTTTATTAAAGGATACTCAGTTTATTTTTACTGAACAAAGCTGCGGTTATAGACCAATGGTAGATCGTTTTTTACGTCAAAGCGGGAATATTCCAGCTAAAACATTTGAAACTTCCAACGTTGAAGTTATTAAACAATCCGTTATGTGTGAGTTAGGAATTTCAATTCTTCCTTACATCGTTGTACAAGAAAGTTGTCAAAAAGAACAACTCTGTTTTCAGCCTATCGAAACGTCAACTGTTATTCAAAGTCATATAATCTATCATAAATCTAGATGGATTTCCCCTGTAGTACAGTCGTTTCTTTCACTATTAAAAGTGATGAAAGTATAAAAAGAATATGAAAGAAAACATGAATTGAAATCCTTTGAAGAATATCAATCCACGTTTTCTTTCATACTCCTTATATAGTCATCTTCTTTTTATTAGATAATGCTTTTCCTTTAACTAGAACAAATATAATCGGAAGGACGAGTAAACTAGCAATTGCACACATTATTCCTAAAGAAGAAAACGGAAATCCATTACTTACGGTAAGCGACGCTAAGCCAGAAGCAATAGTCATCCCAATATACATGGCAGAGCTATTTAATGCCATCACAGTCCCCCGCACATCTGGTTTTAATTCTGAAATTAGTGCCGTTAATGATGCTTGGCCAAATCCAATAAATAAACTCCAAATGATATGTAAAGTAATTGCAATTACTAGATTTTCTATGGAAAGCGAGAATAATATTACACTTATTGAGGTTACAATACTCGCAATGGATATAACATTCTTCTTTCCTATTTTATCAGCTAACTTCCCACCCAAAATGTTACCAGCTACACTACCAACTCCCGCCAAAAAGATTACAACACCTATTTCACCAACGGAAAGGCCAAAATTATTCCCATAATAAACACCTATGTACGAAAACATGCCGTGTAATCCAATTGTCCATAGAAACGTTGCTAATAATGCAAATAAAACTGAAACATTTACTAAAACCATTTTAAGTGGCGCACTTAACGTTTTCGCTATAGAAACATGCACATTGTTTCTCTGTTTTTCATTTCTTAATATGCGATTAACTAGTAATGTAAGAAATAAAGTTAATAGTCCTATACTATAAAATGTCCATTGCCAATTTCCTACTTCAGATAAAAATGCACCTATAGGTACTCCGATGACTGTCGAACCTACCATTGCTCCCATAATCGTTCCCATCGCTTTTCCTCTTGACTCATATGTAACTTTATCACCTACTAATGCAAAAACACTTGGCATAATCATCGCACCAGATAAACCTGTTAGGCCGCGAAATAATAAAAGAATTTCAAAACTCTTCGCTAATCCCGTACAAAATGTAGAAATAGAGAAAATAGTAAATCCTATTATGATCATACGTTTCCTTCCAACTCTATCAGACATCGTTCCAAGTACAGGTGCAGTTATTCCATAACAAAGTGCATAAATAGTAATTAATAACCCTCCACTTCCATCAGGAATACTAATTGTTTCTGTAATTACTGGTAATAAAGGTGCCACTAATAATGAATCTAATCCAACAAAAAAAGCTACAATTGCCAAAATGCGTATCATTGACTTTAACTCCATATATAACTCCCCTTTATTTCATATATGAAATAACCCTTTATTATGACCCCTTCTTCAATTTTTACTACTCTACATTTTATTTCACATATGAAGTATTTATATAAATAAAAATGTAACAGAGTGTTACATTTTTACTATATTTAATTCAAGTGCTTCTTCCACTTTAATAATAAATCCTCTAAAATCCCTTCTTCTTCTTTCGTAAAACAACCACAATTCTCTTTTAAAAAATCACTATATTGCACATCGACTTGCTTTTTCGTCTCTTCACCTTTTTTAGTTAAATAAACGAGCGTTTCACGTTGGTCATTCGGGTTCTTCTCTGTCATTACGTAACCATCACGCTTCATCCGTTGAATCATTGTTGTCATATTACTTGGAACACATCCCATGTTTTCAATTAACTTTGACATAGATACTTTCCCAGATTTTGCGAGTACTTGAATCACTCCAAATTGTACGTAACTTATATCATACTGTTCGATTGCCTTATCTAGATTTTTTTGGAGTAAATGATAAACATCACGAATATTACCGTAAAGCTCTCTGTTATTCATATGTAAGCCCCTCTAATTTATTTCATATATGAATCATATTCCCATTTATTTCTTGTGTCAACAAAAACACCTTTGTATGCATAACAACAAAGGTGTTTCAAAATCAACATACTTCTTATTTATTAGTCTGTTCTCCACCTGCAATTAATTTACTACCTGAATATGTACCTTTTTGCATAAACACTTGATTAATTAACTCTTTTTGTTCCGCTTCTGACATTACTCCTTTTCCTTCTCCTAAATTCCCGCTTTGTAATTTCCAAATCTTATTATGATCCTCATCCATCTTTTCATATTGTCCTTGTTTCCATCTCTCTAAAATGTCTGCATATGTAGTTCCTTGTACTAGATCATTACTTTTTACAATATCAAGCAAACTTTCAATTCGTTCTTGTGTAATAAAAATATAACCCCATTTTTGATCAGCCTTCGTTTTTTGATGTGCCATTTCATGTAATGCTGTCTGTATGTTTTCATCTGTCCATTTAAAATTTTTATTAAAACCGCTATTCGGTAATGAATGATTGCCATTTTCTAAAAGCTTTGCATCTTCAGCTTTTACATTACTATCAGCCAGCACTTCTGCTGCCGGAGCAGCTGGTGATGCCTTTTTCGCAGCTGGTTTACTATTATTCAAATAATACAGCATACCATATGTTAAACCTACTCCGATTACCGCCATGCCAGCTATAATTCCAATTATTTTAAAGAATGTTTTCATCTTGCTTGTTTCCTCCCGCATATCTCATTCATAATATCTATTTATCAAAAACAGATGCAGCATCTCTTTTTTTCGCTGCTTACTACAATTTTTTTCATACTAGTTAACATAAACATAACTTTTACTTTCTAAAAATGTAGCAACTCCATCTTCATCGTTACTTTTAGCAATATATTTAGCGACTGCCCTTAATTCCTCAACAGCGTTACTCATCGCTACACCAATCCCACATTTCTCTATCATTTCCATATCATTGTAGTCATCTCCAAAGGCAATAACTTCAGATACGTCTCGATTTAAGTGCTGTAGAACATATTGAATACTATTCCATTTTGAAACTTCTGCATGCATAATTTGACACAACGTTCCGTCATCTGTAATGACTCCCCTGCATTCATCAGGCAATTCTTTAATAAATTCCTTGTTTATTGAACCTTTAGTACAAATAATTGCTTTAGAAGCTTTTTCAAAGTTTAAATCTCTTACATCAATAATTTCAAACGGTACATTACCAAAATAATCAGTAACATCAAAATTGGAATACAACTTATCATCTATTTCAAGACAAATCTGATGAAGATTATACTTTATTGCAATTTCTATGATTTCTAAAATGTCATTTTTAGAAATCTTCATTTCATATAAAATATCATTACCTTTAAGAACTAAAGCCCCGTTATAACAAATGATAATCTCACTCTTTAACACGTTGGGAATATATTGTTTTATAGCTCTTGGCGGCCTTGCTGTAGCAAAAATCAATTCGTCTCCATTATTTTTACATTCCCTTAGAATATTAATAGATTTCTCTGAAATTGTTTTATCACTTCTTAATAAAGTCCCATCAAGGTCTGAAATAATAATCTTTTTCATACTTATCTTTATTCTCCTTTCATGAATAATGATTCGAAATATTGGCTATTTTTTCGAATCAACATAGCATCTGCCGATAGTTAATCTCAACTTTCTTTTTGTCTCAATTTAATTCCCAGTATCATTTCCATTTGCTACATATTTCCTTATATTGTATTCCTTTTCTTTATGAATTGAAAGATTATTCCGTCAAAAATACCATCTTTTTCAAATGCAACTTCACCTCTAAGCATTTCATTTTAATTTTATAAAAATATGTGCTAGCCTACATATAAAGGAGATGAATAAATATGAGTTTATTGCATAACGGTTTAACTTTTTTAAACTTTGATGATACGTATTTATTACAAAATAAACTACATTCTTATTCACATGAAGATATTGATTTTACTCATTTAGAACACTCAAATCTATATTGCGAAAACACTTCTTTAATGCATATAAAAAGAGCATTAAGTCGTAGAAAGAATAAAGGAATTACTTTTATAGGTTCTGGAAATTATCATTATGTATCTCATTTACTATTAGAAGAAATGGACAAGCCTTTTACCCTTATACTATTTGATCATCATACTGATATGAACTTAAAGGGAGCGAATGAACAGACTCTTATTTCCTGTGGATCTTGGGTATCATTTTCTCTTCAAAATAATGATAATTTAAAGAAGGTAATCATTATTGGACCTTCTTCTCTAACAATTCATTCTAATGATTGTCCATACGTAGAAATTTTTCCAATTGATATATCACATGAAGTATCCATACATACAATACTTTCACATATTCATACAGAAACAATATATGTAAGCATTGATAAAGATGTTTTAGATCCAAAAGTTACTATTACCAATTGGGATCAAGGACACATGAAATTATCTAGACTTTTACAATTTATTCATTCTCTAATTATGAATAAATCTATTTATGGTATTGATATTTGCGGTGAACTCCCAGTTTATCCTTCTCAACTTTTCTTACCTAAATATAAAAATGCTATCCATAAAAATGAACAAGCAAACTTACAAATTTTAAAAACAATTTATGAAACGAACTTACATATTCAATATGCGTAAAAAGAACGAGTACCTTATAAGGTACTCGTTCTTTTTATGCGCGATTTTCTTTTAACCACTTCGTAATCGCATCTAATCTCGAAACATCAAAACGACTCTCTTCACACACATGTAAACTGTTTAAGTTATTTACAATTTCTAGTTCATTCGTTTTCACACTTTTCGCTTCAATTATTTTACAGTACCCGTCTGTAACGTTATTTAAATTTTCATAATAACGTTGAAACGATTTTGATATATATAAATGTTTTTCAAAGTTTCTTCTTCTTTTAGTCTCGTCAGATTCTTTCCGTTTTCTAAGTTCTTCATCATTTGTATATAAATAAAAATATTGATCAGGAAAACCAATTTCCCTATTAACCAGCTTTTCCTTATAAAAGTCTTCTATTAAAGATAATGGCTGATCAAATATTTCAAAATGGAAACACCAATTATAACTAAGCGGCTGATAAATGTCTCCATCAAGTATTATTAATTTATATTGCTCTGACTTCTGCATTGCTATTTTCCAGCGCTCTACTTGTTTTTCAAAATACCATGTTCTATGTTCATTTTTTGGTCTTTCAAATAAAAAATTCACTTCAGGTATAATATAAGCTCCATAATTCTTTTCTAACTCACGACATGTGGTACTCTTACCAACCGCGCTCGCTCCCTCAAACGCTATAATCCCCATAGTTTCTCCCTCTTTCATTAACTTAGATTTCGTTGTTTCGCTTTTCTCCCCCATAACTGTTTCCATAGAACAATTGAAGCGATAGAGAGCATTATTGTTGTAATGATACTACCTTCAATACCAAATGTGCCTCCATGCAATATTTCTGGTCCATTTGTTATAGACTTAAAAATCGGAGTGGAATATACATTTGTACCACTAACGGCGAAACCATATACATTATATTGTGCCCAATTCCAAATTGAGTGCCATGCACATATTCCCCATAGACCATCTTCTTTCAATACGTATAAAGCTGCGTATACTCCAACTAATATTATATTCGATATAGATAATATTGTAATTCCCGGATTAAGGAGATGAAGAAATCCAAATAAAAAAGAAGTAACAATTATTCCAACCCATATACGACTTCTAATAGAAAGAACCGGGAATAACCAACCTCGCACAATAATTTCTTCAGTTGCCCCTTGTATTAAAAATGCAATTAAGGATCCTAATATACCTACTATTACTGTTGAGGTAATATGTTGTACTTGTAATTTTACACTTCCCATTAGTAACAGCAAAATAACTGGTATTGAAATAAATACAAACCCTATTAACGCACCTTTTAAATACTTTCTCATCCATTTCTCTTTCCAAAAACCAATGGATGAAAATGGCCTTTTTTCTACAAAACGAATCCATATAAATAAAATGAGTATAGCTCCTCCAAATGTTAACAGCATTCTAATATTATCATAAATCCCTTTCATGAATGTTGTTTCAACTTTCGGTAAAAATAACATAAACAACATAAATATTTCACCTAAAGTCAAAAATATAATGGCTAATATTACAGCAAAGATTGGATGGACTTTTTTTCTCCCTGTTTTTGCTGCTTCAATTATTTTAAATGAATTATTTTTCACTCTCTTTCCTCCTTTTCCTTTATTAATATTTAATTCCCATCAGTTAACAACCATATTTTACCACAAGTGACCTATTAATAATATTTCACTCCATTTTTTACATGATTTTGCATAAACCAAAATTAGGAATAATATATAAATAAAAGAGATGTTTTTGTGTCTTTTACCATCCTATTTCACACTGGTATTACCAGCACTTGCTATTTCCCACCATTTGTTGTAAGATAGTAATTAAGGTCAATTTAACAGTATATTTTCTTTGCATATTATCAAGTATCAATCAGGAACATTTTATATTCCTTATGGGTTTTTGATAATATGTGAAATTTTATTTTTCATTCAAATAAGGCCGAACATATTGTAATCTTTTTAATTTTTAGGAGGCATTACCATGACATTAACAGGTAAAGTAAAATGGTTTAACAGCGAAAAAGGTTTCGGTTTCATCGAAGTTGAAGGTGGCAACGACGTATTCGTTCACTTCTCAGCTATCACTGGCGACGGCTTCAAATCTCTTGACGAAGGTCAAGAAGTTAGCTTCGAAGTTGAAGACGGTAACCGTGGACCTCAAGCTAAAAACGTTGTAAAGCTATAATTCAAACAATAAAAAGGTTGTTACCAGCACGGTTAACAACCTTTTTAATATATAACTAAAATTTTTTACATAAAAGGAGTGGTTACATGTATCGCAATCGAAAGAACGATGTAGCAGAAGTACCACCAGAACAAACCCCTGTCTGGGAATGTGAAGCAGAGGATTGTTTAGGATGGATGAGAAAGAACTTTTCATTTGAAGAAGAGCCTAAATGCCCTTTATGTAAAAGTAGCATGAAAAGCGGAGAACGTTTATTACCTAAGTTAGGTTAATTTTTAGCTTAACCCCTCTTATTTAAGAGGGGTTTTTTATTATAAATTTATAACTTCAACATCCGTTCGAACTATAGAATACAATAGTGCATCATGTTGCTTATTTCCTTGATGAATATATCCACGTAATAACCCTTCTTTATGAAAGCCTATTTTAGATAACATTTTACAAGAAGTAACATTTTCAGGGTATGTAATAGCACCAATTCTAAATAAGCCTAAATCTTGAAATCCATAATGAATAATTTCCCTGGCTGCTTCTGACGCATAACCATTCCCCCAATAACGAGGATGTAAGTCATATCCAATTTCAGATCGTTTACTCCATAATTGTAAATTATTTAATCCAATTGTACCTATTAAAGCATTTGTTTCTTTTAATACAATCCCCCATCGTATTGCCTTTTTCTCAAAATAATTTTTTGAAAAAGATTCAATCATACGTGAAGCTTGTCCAAACTCCGTAAAAGAATTCATACCGTAAAAACACGTTACCTCATCCAATGAAAAGATTTCAAATATTTTTTGACAATAAGATTGTTCTATTTCAACTAAACGCAAACGTTCTGTTTCTAATATAGGAAATGCCATAGGATCACTCCTTTCTTTCTACTTATTCATTATAGCAGAAAACATATTTATAATTAGGAAAGTCCTCAATGTCTCATTAATCAAATATTTCAAGAGTAGCCTACCCTCTTAATTCAATACGAACTAAGAGTAACCCTTCTTGCTTTCACATGATGAGAAAAAATAAAGAGATGATCATAGTAAACTGACCATCTCTTTATTCCATACTCACTTTTCCCTTCTAAAACAACACCCTACCCCATACATTTATGGTAAAATATAGTTGATACATTATTTTATTGTGGAGGTGTAAATTTCCTTTGTATATATTCATCAGCTTATCCCTCTTACTCATATTACTCATATTTTTATTTGCGAAAAAGTTCGCCCCAAACTCATTCATGATGACTAGTTTTAAAGGCAATAGCTTTAAAACATTTTCAATCAGCATTTTAATCGCCGCTACTCTTTCTCTTTCATATGGAATCTATCACGCAGCAACATATCAACCTAAACATTTAGATATCACACTTCAAAATCAAAACTTTACTGTTTTCGGTAATGTTGGAGAGCTTGGATATTTCTCAGAAGAATTACTAAAAAAAGATACAGAAGTTAAGCTACATTTTGCCTCTTGGAAACAAATGCAATTAAATAATCCAGAAATAATAGTAAACTATCCTTCTGGTAAACAGGAAACATGGAAACCGAACATTACATTAATTCCTGCCAATAAATTAAAAGAGAAACATGGTATAAAAGAGCTTTATCAACTCTCATCATATTCATTTAAAGAATCCGGTAACATAACATTAACGATTACTGAGAATCATAAAACGAATCAAAAGATCTCAATTCAAGTAAAATAAATAAAATGTCCCTCCAATATAACGGAGGGACATTTTATTTATATATGCTATATTAATTTGTCGGTTCATTTAATGTTGCAATTATCTTATTTGCAGTGTTCTTTCCATTTCCAATACACGCACCAATGCCGACACCGTAATATGAGGCACCCGCTAAGTATACATTAAGATATAGATCCTTCATTTTTTCTTGTAATGTTTGAACTGCTTGATTATGTTCTAAATGATATTTCGGCATTAAATCTTTCCATTTTGTCACTTCAACTACTTCTGGTTCACCTTTAATTCTGAGACTTTTTTCAATATCATATAAAGCGACTCGTACTAGTTCTTCTTCATTATAATTTTTAATCGTTTCATATACTGGGTTAGTGCTCTTATAAAACATTCTCACTAATAGCTTTTGGTTTCCAGATGTATGTTTCCACTTCCGACTTGTCCATGTACAAGCATCACAATGTAAATCACTGTTTTCTGTTACGATAAATCCTGTGCCGTCCGCTGGTAATTGTTCATCTAGTATATCAAATCCTAAGTAAATACTTATAAGTGATGAATTTTTAAATGTATGAAACTGCTCGTTTAACTCATTAGACTGTAATAAAGTTTCTGCGATATCATGCGGAGCTGCTAAAACAACATAATCAGCTTGGATTGATTCTTGATTTGCAAAGGAGACTTCATAGCGATTACCTTGTTTACTTACAGCTGTCGTTACAACACCCTTCTTAACAACCGTCTCAGTCAGCACTTCTTCTAAACGATCAATAATCGTAGATAATCCACCTTTAAATGATACGAACTTTTTATTTCCTGCTGATTGAAACTGTTTTTTATTCTCTTCAAAACCTTTAATAATACTTCCATATTTATTTTTATAATCCAGTAAATACGGTAGTGTAGACGCCATAGTAAGCTCATTCAATTTTCCGGAATATACACCTGAAAGCACCGGAGCAATTTGTCTTTCTACTAACTCTTTCCCTAAAAAGCTTTCTAAAAATACAGCAAGAGAAGTATCCTTCGTAAACTCTTTATTTTTCGTTATGAAATCTTTTAAAGCAACAATTTTCCCTTTCGTTGATACTAGCGTACTGCTAAACAACGACTGGACACTCATCGGTATCCCAAATATAGTATCAGAAGGAATTGGATGTAAAGTATTATCAGAATATATGTAAGAAATACCCGTTTCGTTATACACCATTTCTTCTTCTAAATTTAAATCCTTTATAAGCGGCATGACATGTTCATTACGAGCAACGATAGAATCTGCTCCGGATTCCATAATAAAATCCTTTTCTTCTACACTATGGATTTTCCCACCTAAGTACTCTTCTTTTTCTACAAGGATTAAATTTAAATCTATATTATAATCCTTTTTTAATTTTTCTAAATAAAACATAGTAGAAAGTCCTGTTATACCTCCACCGATGACAACAACTGTTTTCATATGTATTGCGCTCCTAACCGATACAATTAATAATTCCTTTATTATTATACCCAAAAGTCCTTATATTCGACTAGCAACTTGCGCGTTCTGTAAGAAATTAGACAATATATTCGAATAAATTTTTGGTTGATCATTATGCACTAAATGACCAGCAAACGGAATAACGGCAATATGAATATTTTTGTTTAATTGTTTGAACGTTGTTGCAGCTGTAACTTCATCTTCTGAATCTCCCCCAACAATACAAAGTGTAGGTATTTGAAGATTCGCTACATCACCAGTTTCATCGAAAGGATACCAATCTTTAACTTGCCACGATTCAAGCAATGTTTTCCAATCACTTTTTTCATGAATTTGATTCATATAAGTTACGACTTCTTCATTTCCCATCAATTGCTGGTGACACTTCGCTTCATACTCCAGAGACTCTTCCCAATTATCCCTCTTAACCGGAAATATACCTGAAAAAGTTAATGTTCTCACTTTCTCTGGATACTTTTTTGCAAATAATAAAGCGACTAATCCTCCTAGTGAAACACCAGCTATATGACATCTATCAATTTGTAGATGCTCTAACGTATCATATAAATCCTTTGCAGAACGTATGAAATAATCCTCCAATGCTCCTCCTGATCTTCCATGCCCTCTTAAATCAGGGCGAATGACTTGATAATTTTGTTCTCGAAAAAATGCTACCTGCTCTTCATATTCTACTAAACCTGTCATACCACCAGAGTGTAAAAGTATAATTGGTTCTCCTTCACCTGAAATGTGTGTATGTAATATCATATATTCCCCTCCAACAAAACAGAATATTCCATCTATTATTAGTATATAGAATATACATCTGAATTTCCAAATAAAAAAGAACTATAACATTTTCACATCATGTCATAGTTCTTCCTATTTTAAAAACATAAAGTAATTAATTAATTTGTCTATTTCTTGACTTAATGCCAATACTTTTTCATGTTGAATTCCGTAATCTGATACTAAATATAAAAGTTCTTCTTTCTTTATTTCAATTACTTTTTCCAATTTCACTAATTCCATGTCGTTTTACTTCTCTCTCCAATACTAAAATGTATGTATTTTAGTATAGCCTATTTACATAATTAGTAAAAGTAAAACACGTATGTAAAATCTTACAAATATAAAAACAATATACTATAACAAAGAATTTTTCAAAAAAGCATGACATTATACTGTCATGCTTTCACTATGCATTATGTACGATTAAACCGTCAGGTCTAAAACGACTCATCATAATTTCATTAATAAACTTTCCGTGAGCTTTCAAATTCCCTATCTTTACTCCCTCTTCTACAAATCCGAATTTTTCATATAAAGATTTCGCTTTCGGATTCGTTTCTAAAACACCTAGTTCTACTCTCTCTAGCATTAACCAATTATCAGCCAAATCAAGCAGTTTTGTAAGAAGAGCTTTTCCAATGCCTTTATTATGATATTCACTATCCACCCCGATAAACAAGTCACCCGAATGAGATCTACGTCCTGGACTTTGGGTTAATCCAACAAATCCTACAACTTCCCCATCATACTCTGCAACAAATTCAAATTGATTTGAAGCTAAATTTCGAATTCTATTTTCCATCGCATCTACACGCATGCTAGGTAAGAAAACCATATAAGGTAAAACGTCATCTTGTATGCATATACGGTGAATCGCTCTAGCATCTTGTATTTCTACCGCTCTTACTTTGATCGTCATATTTTCTTCCCTCCATATTCATAACAATACATATTTCTATCCTCCTGCATGAAACCCCTTCTCTTCTTTATTTCTTTATATTATTTTTACATAATTATTTCAGTATAACATTAGATTCGCGAGCAACTTATCTACATTACGGTTAACTTTTTACTTTATTATATAACGCAAGCAGTTTTTCAATTGGAATACCATTTATTTTCATACCGGTTATATCACAATTTTCTATGTCCATATTTTTTAGATTACTATTACTTATCGTACTACCTTCTAAATCACATCTATTAAATGAAATAGGATCTTTATCTTCTCCGAGACTTGTATCTTTAAATTGAACTCCACCTAAAGTCACAAAATTAAATTTACTACCAGAAAGATTTAAATCTGCATATGAAGAATTTCTAAAATTTATATTTCTAAAATTTGATTGTCTCACATTACAATTACTCATCTTCATATTCATCATATTGCTACCAACAAAGGAACTGTTTTTTAAATTCACTTGATAATACTCTGTATTTGCTAGATTACAGTTTTCGTATTGGCTATTTTTCATATCTTTATTTTTTATTAGGTTCTCTTCAGCTGACTCTACAGTGATTCTTTTTACATAACAATACTCATCTTCAGACTTAAAAATAGTTTCATAGCCCATCTTTTTATAAAAATGATGATTATTAAGTTGTCTACTAGATGTTTCGAGATCCCAAATCCTTATGCTCGGATATTCCTCTTCTATTAATTTAATTACATATGACCCAATTCCTTTTCCTTGATAAACAGGCTCTACAAAAATACGATCAATTCGGCCATATGATTTACCTGAGATCGTAACTATAATTCCCCCGATTATTTTTCCATCCATTATCACTTTGTAACAATCCAATTCTTCGATTGAATATCTCATCATTTCTACTGAAGAATACCCTGGTGGTTGGATGTTATAGTCAATAACATCACCTTGACCACATAACCATCGTTTTTCTTCTTCATCAAATGTTCTTGTCATTATTTCTGTTAACTTTTCTGCATCTAAAATTGTAGCTTTTTCTATAAATATTGTTGTCATTTTTGCTTTCCCCTTTATTATTACAAGATAATAACCTTTGCGAACAAAATAATTATCAATTCACTTTTGTTTTTAATGTTTTTCCCATTATTATATATGGAACATCATTTTTACTTGGATG
>NZ_JAKUFF010000058.1:0-29674 GCF_022663305.1 Bacillus cereus group sp. BfR-BA-01408
CCTCTTCCATTGTTTCCTTCCTGATTCCCATTATTTCCTTGGGAACCTCTTCCATTGTTTCCTTTCTGATTCCCAGTATTCCCTTGCGATCCTCTTCCGTTGTTCTCTTGCTGGTGCCCAGTATTCCCTTGCGAGCCTCTTCCATTGTTTCCTTCCTGATTCCCATTATTTCCTTGGGACCCTCTTCCGTTGTTCCCTTGCTGGTGCCCATTATTTCCTTGGGACCCTCTTCCATTGTTTCCTTCCTGATTCCCATTATTTCCTTGGGACCCTCTTCCGTTGTTCTCTTGCTGGTGCCCTTTATTCCCTTGCGATCCTCTTCCGTTGTTTCCTTGCTGCAATTCTCTTCCGTTGTTCTCCTGTTGATTTCTATTATTTTCTTTTATTTGCTTCGGTTGTTGTGCCTTAGATTGCTGTTGTTCTATATACTCTCCCCTCTCGTTGCTTTCTTCTTTTACAGGAGATGCGTCCGATGATACATCAGAAGATGACTTTTGCTGTTCTTGATAAGACGGCGGTGCAGGTGGGGTAAGCAACTTTTTCTTCTCATTTTCTTGTTTTATATAAACACCCGTTCCAACTCCTGCTTTCTTGGCATCCTCCCGTATTTGCATCGTACTGCTTTGATATTCGACTGTAATATGTTTGAACTCATATTCTTTCTTTAATTCCAGCATAACCTTTTCCAACTGTGGTTCTAACGACTTGTCTTTTGCAATAGCTGTTAGCATAACTTGCTTATCATTCGTTAAATATTTATCCTCTTGACTTTGCTTTATAATAGTGCGTATCACATCTTGCAGATGCTTATTTTCCCACCGTTTCATTTCTTTTAAAATACGCCTTCCGTCATCATTACAAGCCCGCAAATCTATAACACGAAGATCCTTCGTAACGCTCGCCTCTAAACTTGGATTTATATCAACTGAGACGTAAGCAAACACCTTTTCTTCTGGTTGATTGTAGAAAAATAACAGCCCACATAGAAAACAAGCAGCAAGTAATGATGCCGGCTTTAAGAAATAAGGGATTGAAAAACGAGATGCTCTTTGTTCTTGTTCTTCAAACGAGATTTCCTCTCCAATCATGCAAGAATCCCCTTTTCTTTTACACGTAATAAACTCTCCATTTGGTGTTAAAACAACTACGCTATGCTTTTTTATATCCATCACAATTCCTTTATTCATCATGCTTTTCTCCTCTTATGTAATCAAGAATATATGTATAGTTGTTTGCAAAAATAATACACATTGCAATAATGTATTTTCTATGTCTTTCCAACGTTTTACGACTTACCCTCACACGTGGTTCAATACGTTTAAGCGGTAACTTTTTCTTTCGGAACAGCTCCTCCATCATTTCCTCTTCCTTTATAATCATCTTTACAATTTCTATTAAGTGCTCTCGGGTGTCACGATGCTTAGGAGATTCTTTCGCAAGCTCTGAAAATGTGATTTTAAACTCAGCTAACACACTTTGAAAATGAAGAATTTCCTCCTTACGGTTACTATTGTCCATCTCTTTCATATACTCCGTAAGCGATACTTGCATTTCTAACATTTCCTCTTGCTCATCTTCTTTTAAAAAGACACGGTTATGCTTAGACTCCTTGCGTATATAGTCAATTACATCTCTTTTTATAAGAAGATCAGCAAACGCTAGAAAAGATTTCCCTTTTATATATGAATACTGTTCAATTGCTTCGTTAAACGCAAACAATCCAATACTATATTCATCATCCTGTTCTGTAATATATCGGCGGCAGACAGACGAAATTGATTTTCTAATAAACGGCTGATACTGAACGATAAAGGCTTCCTTATCTTCTCCGTTGTTTTGTATGTTACATACGATATCTTCTATTTTCGGTTTTCTTAAGATCTTCATTACTAAACTTAACACTGGCGATCTCTCAGCCTCCCTCTGCTTTAAATAGAAAAATGGTCACTAAACAAGCGACCATTTAACCACATTTTGGTAGTACTTTTCTTTGGTCTTTTCTTCTTGCTGTTAGTTATATTTTTCAAGTCTAACTTTTCCCAACGTTTTCTCTCGGTACTAAAGTTAATCCTATATTTTAAGGTACTTTCTTATTTTCTACCGTTCGTTTTGCTTATTCTTTTTCTATTTTATCGGCAATCCTTAAATAACTCTTCTCTATATAATTAGTAATTTCATCCTTTTATTTTAGATGCTCAACTTAATCTAGTAATTTTTATTAATACTTCAATATTCTTTCATAATCATTTTTCTTCTATCTTATTTTTCCACTATATATATTCGGAGGAAAACATCGTTTTATGGGGGTCAAAAAATATTTTTATAAAAAATACATATTTATTTCAAAAATAAAAACCATTGATTTGAAAAAGGACCAATCAATGGTTTTATTATCATATCTATTAAATTAAGTTGTGCTCTCATTATATATTAGAAAATCAGCTATTTTCACTATTTCCTACCGATTTTCTCAAGCGTTACCTTTCTTGATTATCATAATATGTCTTATCTGCATATTTTCTATCATTTCCTTTTAGATAAGCTAAGATTACTTTTGGATTTTTAAGTAAAGCCCAGTCTCCATATGTATAAAATCTCCTGCATGAAGTTATCATTCCATTTTTAATGGTACCGAATTTCTTATTATTTCGCTTTCCCCATTCTTTTAACCGTTTCGCGAAATCTGCATCTTCTGCCATCAGCATGTTTTCATTAAATCCGTTAATTGCCATGAAATCTTTTTTATAGCACCAAAAAATCCCTACAGATATAGCTCCGTATTTAAAAAGTAAGGGGATTATTATTAACATTGCGGACAGAAATATTCCTAAAGATATTCTTTCGAACTTCCCATTTACCCCACCACCAATGTATTTACCTGAAGCTAAATATGTATCTACATTAGACAACATAGACTCTGTCATTATGGTATCAGCGTCTATAGTAACGATTATTTCTCCACTAGCTATTTTCGCCCCTGCATTTCGGATTTTAGATAAGTTTTTATCATTATTTTTTAATGTAATACAATGATAAGATTTTGCTATTTCCTCTGTTTTATCGGTGCAACGATTTAAAACAACTATAACTTCCGTTTGCTCTTTATATGCCTCTGATGCCTTTACAATGGAATCTAAACATTTTCCAATGTACTTTTCTTCATTATGTGCAGGAATTATAATAGAAAATTTCACATCTTTTTTCAAATTGCCTCCTGAAGGTTCGTTTGTCTCAGTCATAATATCCCCCTTATTTCATAAGATAAATATCTGTTATACATAACGTATATTAAAATTTATTAAGTTATATTATTAAAAAAGTAATTAAAACAATATGGACATCAAAAAGGCCAACAATGCAAAATTGTTAGCCTCTACTTTTCATATTCGTACCCTTTACTTCCTAACAACTGGAATCCACATTTCACCAAACACTAAACCATTTCTTTTTCCCATCTCAACCGTTGTATTTGGCCCACCAACATAGGCAAAATCTTTTGCATCTGGTAAAGCTTGACCAAAGGCGATGCCAGTCAGCTTATTGCTTAGCTCTTCAGCCGTTTTATCTTCACCTTTCACCACTAAGTATTCTCCCTTAGGAAACTGGATCACTCTAGACTCTTCTTCTATTTGTGCTTCTGTCATAACGCCAGCATAATACATCATCTTATTATTCACTGCTTCGCTCACAGAAAAAATGTATTCATTTGTAGCTAAAGCTTTTAAAGTATCCAGTCTTCCATCTTCTTTAACGGCCGACCAAAAGTCTTCCTTTTCTTTATTTATTCCCACAAAGTCTGTATAGTCACTTTTAATTTCAGTTCCAATACCTAGCACAATAAAGCTATCTTTTTCTTCAATCGTATAATTTTTCATATTCAAAACCTTCCTCTTTTTTTATTAATCAAACGATTTATCTTTTCATCTGATACGTTTATAATACCTTTAAACCATGTCAAAAAATGATACTGTTTAGGAGACCAAAATGAAAAAAGTTGAACGGATTAATACAATTATGCGGTATATCAACAACCGCTCCCACTTTACAATTTCAGAAATCATACGAGAATTTAATATATCACGATCAACAGCTATTAGAGACATTAGAGAAATAGAAGCTATGGGGATGCCACTTGTCGCTGAAGTTGGGAGGTCTGGTGGATATTTTGTCATGCATAATTCTATCCTACCCGTTGTTCGCTTTACTGATAACGAAGTGAAAGCTCTTTTTATTGCCTTTATGGCTACAAGAAATCAACAACTCCCTTATCTAAAGAGTCGGCAATCTTTAGCGGAAAAGCTACTAGGACTCATTTCAGAAACCCAGCAAGATGACCTTGTTCTTTTAAATCAACTTTTGCTTTTTGAAGGGACTAATCCTCATAACCCTGATCTACTTGAGCTTTCTGACCTTCCTCACCCTATGTTAGAAAAACTCATTCAAATCCTTCTTTTGGATAGATATTTATTGATTACTGTCAAAGAAGAAATCAAGTCTTATCCAATTTACCTATTACACCTTTATAAAGAAAAAAGCTATTGGATCATTGAAGGATTTGACTTAAAAGAAGAAAAGAAGCTGATGTTTCCTGTCGATGACCTCATCAATATCGAACCGTACACGCCCAAAAAGAGGTTACATAAGAAACAGATTTTAGAAAGACTGAGTAAGAAGGACGAAGCAATTAACCTTGTATTTGAACTTGGTCCGAAAGCAATTGCACAGTTCAAAAAGTACCACCCTTTCAAAGTTTCAATATCTTATACAAACCCTTACCAATCTACAGCTATTTTAAAAACATTTATCGATGTTCACAATTCCGATGAAGTGACAGAGATGACAAATTGGCTGCTTTTCCTAGGTAAAGATATTACAATTAAGGAAATGCCTGAAGAAGTATTAAAAGATTTACAAGAGCGGTTATGCTTATACACTCCATAAGCAGTGACTAGTTAAACCTCAAAATATTGAGTTTAGTTCGTTACCAGTTGCCCATATTTTCAAATACAATGAGTATAATACTGGTAAAAGACAAATAGAAAGAGCATATTTTGAAAAAAGTTTAATCAAAACATGCTCTTATGTCATCGAACTGCTCAACTAAAACAACGGCTAATCCACTAACCACCTCATATAATTTTTCTTAATAACCTTACTATAATTGGTGTCTTTAATGTCTCCTTTATTAATGAATTTTTGTGTTTCATAAAATTACTGATCTGTTTTCGCCTATTTGGAACCATTAACAAAGGTAATCTACTAGGATTAAACCACCCAATTTTTGCAGTTTCAGGTCCATTATTTATTGGCTCTCCTCCTAGTAATCTCCCTGAAAATAAATGTTGCATATCATCGTATTGAGGCTGGTGATATTCTCCTATTTTACGCTCAATAACAATTATATAGCCTGTTTCTTCTTTAGTTTCTCTTATAGTACACTTCTCTAACTGTTCATTTTCTTCTAGTCTTCCCCTAGGCAAATCCCAGATAGGATAATCATTTCGTTTAACTAGTAATATTTTCCCTTCATTATTATCAACAATAGTAAAGCACCCTGTGGTTTTTGTAGTATTTATTATAAATATGCTCTCCTTAACTTACCCAATTGCCAATCAACTAGTGTTTCTCTATATCTAAAAACTTTTCCTTCTCGCTGAATGAAATGGACCATATAAAAAGAAAAGCACGGAACCCCCCGTACTTTTCTAAACATATATATCATTCCGATAAATTAAGTCACCTCGATACTTACCCTAACTGACGTTTAAATGCTTTGCTAGCGAAAAAGTAAGAGATAATCATTATACCTATGCACCAAGTGAGCGCAATCCAAATATCGTTACCAACAGTTCCTTCATATAATAGAGCACGAATCGCATTCACAATTGAAGTGACAGGCTGGTTTTCAGCAAATGCACGAACAATTTTTGGCATCGTTTCGGTAGGTACGAAGGCCGAACTAATAAATGGAAGAAAAACGAGTGGGTACGAATATGCTGTCGCCCCTTCCATAGACTTCGCTTTCAGCCCTGGAATGATAGCTAGCCATGTGAGCGATAACGTAAACATTCCTAGTATCCCAGCTACTGCAAGCCAATCTAGCATATTCGCACTGGAACGAAAGCCCATTAAGAGTGCAACAAGAATAACCACCACGATAGTAAGTACATTAGCAACAAGAGAGGTTAATACGTGAGCCCACAATATCGATGAGCGCTTAATAGGCATCGTAATGAAACGTGCCATTAGCCCACTCTTTACATCCGTAAATAGTCGCACGGAAGTGTAAGCTACACCGGATGCGATAGCCATTAGCAAAATTCCCGGCAATAAATAATTTACGTAGTTTTCCGTTCCTGTTTGTATTGCGCCACCAAACACGTAGACAAATAATAGCATCATCATAATCGGTGTAATCGCTACTGTAATAATTGTATCCGGACTACGCATAATATTACGCATTAAGCGCCCTAGTAATACCCCTGTTTTGCTTTTCATTTACATCTCCCCCTTTTTACCGATAATCGCAAGGAAAATTTCTTCCAATGTCGGCTGCTTCTCGATATACTCCACTTTTGCTGGCGGGAACATCTCTTTCAGTTCAGTAAGAGTACCTGTCGTAATAATTTTTCCGCCATGTAAAATAGCGATACGGTCAGCTAATTGTTCTGCTTCCTCTAAATACTGGGTTGTTAGTAAGATGGTTGTTCCTCCACCAGCAAGCTCTTTGACAGTATCCCACACTTCAATCCGTGCTTCCGGATCAAGCCCTGTCGTCGGTTCGTCAAGAAAAATAACTGCTGGCGCCCCGATCAAACTCATTGCGATATCAAGCCGGCGCTTCATCCCACCTGAATACTGATCTGCCCTCTGATTAGCTGCACCAGTCAAGCTAAATCTCTCAAGCAAATTGTCAGCGACTTGTGCAGGATTGGAAACTCCGCGTAACTTAGCAACCATTATCAAGTTTTCTCTCCCAGTTAACATGCCGTCTAAAGCTGCGAACTGCCCTGTCAAACTAATACTTTGACGAACATGATCTGGTTGGCGCTTAATATCAAATCCGCAAATACTTCCTTCACCGCCATCTTGTTTCAGTAGCGTCGAAAGGATGTTGACTATTGTCGTCTTTCCCGCTCCATTTGAGCCTAGCAGCGCGAAAATTTCTCCACGCTGCACCTCAAAATCCACTCCCTTTAAGACTTCTTTATCTCTAAAAGCTTTTTTTAACCCTTTTACAGAAATCGCTGCATTACTCATACTTTTTCCCCCTTATAAAATTAAATTACCTGCACCCTCTATTTAGTACCACTGATAATCTGTATTACTTAGTAGCGGTTTAAAAATATAACTGAATAGCGATGGCGTTAGTTCACATTTATGACCAGCTAATCAGTCGGTATTACTTGCTGCATTTATTTTTTTCTCAATTTCTTCATAATACTTTCATTCAAATCTTCACGATACTTAGAAACATATGTTTTAGCGTTTGCCACTAGTTCGTCAGCAAAGGATGCCACATCTTCCCCAGTAATGTCTAGCACTTGTCTGCCTTCCGCTGCACCGGCTTCAAACAAATCGATTAATTCATACTGTATGTGCAGCATATCCATCCCGTTACCGGCTGAAAAATTCCACATGTAGTTTTGAATTTTCTTAAACACAAACTGATAGTCCTCTGGCAATGCTGCAACACGTGCCATCATCATTTTGTACTCTTTTTTATCACCAATTAATTTTTTGAACATTTCTAACATCTTATTTTCCTCCTTTTTTATAAAGCAGACAAGAAACTCTCCAAATATGAGCCGGAACATTTTATATTATGAAGCTAGTTTGACTTCAAGACGTTAATTTTTGACGATACAAAATCCCATTTTTTCCAAAACAATTCAAGTTCCTGACGTCCAGCTTCATTTAATGAATAAAACTTACGAGGTGGTCCCATATCTGATGGTTTCTTTTCAATATTCACAAGCTTTTTCTTCTCTAATCGTACGAGGATGGTATAGACCGTTCCTTCCACGACTTCAGTAAACCCAAGATCATTCAGGTGGCGAGTAATCTCATAACCATACGTTTCACGGCGGCTAATGATTTCCAGCACACACCCTTCCAGTGAACCTTTCAGCATTTCAGTTAAATTTTCCATGTTCTGATCCTCCTTTACCCCCTATTCTGTCTGACTTATATTCAGTATTACAGAGTACTAAGGCGAATTTTTTACTGAGTAGCTTTTTTGAATTCATACTATTCAGTATCACTTATTACATCTACATTGTATGACTAAGTAGCGATAGATGTCAACTAATTTTCAAATTTTTTCTAAAATCCGCAATTACCTGTTGTCTACTGAAAATATTTTGAGAAACAACACTACTCAGTATTGCTTATTACAAGTATATTGTATGACTAGGTAGCGATGAATGTCAACTCGATTTTTATATTTTTTCTAAAATCAACTATTTCAGAATGCGTATAAATATTAATTCCTTTTCCTTCCGTTTGCTTTAATAGTTCTTCTAACGCAAATAAATTATGGCCTGTAACTACAATAGCTTTACCTTCTACATGGTTTTGTGTAATTTGAACAGGCTCTGGCACACCAAAATGATTCGTATGTGCCTCATCTAACAACTCCATTACTCGTAAAGCTGATTTCCCAACTTTCATAGCCATATCAATATGTTCTCGTTCATTAAAGTTAGAATTTGTTAATGTCATATACAGCGCTTCTTGCGTTGTAGCATCTACAAAAGCATCCGTATAGCCTAACTGAGCAGCATGTGTGCGATAAGCCGCAATTCCTTTTAACCCAAACACAATCGTATCTGGTAAACTTGCAATTGTTTCATTTTTACCGCACACACCTATTACTTTACATCCGCCTGTTGGCGTTTGTTCACATTGATAACAAAACATATCATCCCACCCTCTCCCAATGATTGCTTACAAACTAAGGATAATACCCATTGAGAAAAAAGGATGTGATATCAATCACAATAATATATAAGAATTTGTGACAGTTCACATTGTCGACATAATATTCTTACTGTATCCTGATATTCATACTTGCACATGATTTATTTGCATCATATATCAGTGCACTTTTAAGGAATACAAATATCATATCCACCTAACATTTCACAAAATTTTCCTTACTGATGGTACAATTAAAGTTATGGAGGGATAATATGATGGTTTACTACAGAACACTGTTTCTTATACTCGGTATTGCAGTATTTCTGTTTCTTATGGCTGGGTCACGAAAAATTAGAAATAAAAATCTTTCATTCGTATTGATCGCTTTAGGGATAAATATACTTGTAAGCCCAATGGCACTTTTTATAGGGGGGATGGCAACGGATTCTCCATATAGTACTGCACTTGATTTTTGGAAAGGATTTTTCTTTATTCAAGGAATACCTCTTTTCTTACTACTTATAGCTTTCATTTGGTGGCTTATTCGCCCGCCAAAAGTAATAGCTCCAAGGAGTATTGAAAAAGACCTTGAACAAAATAGTAAAAGCACTAAGAAAAAAAGGACACGAGGTCGTCCAATTACTGCCTTACGTATTGTAATTCCAATTATTTTAGTAGTAGGCTGTTTGTCTTACATTTTGTATTTACAGGACATTACACTTAAAAAAAGTCATTCTCCAAATAATAAAAATACGATTAAAGTAGTGAAAATAGATTCAGACTCTTCTCATGGTTCCTATCCCGTCAGAATTAAATACGGCTTATGGGAACATTTTGACATAAGTATTGCAAATGAGGGAGAACGTCTCGATTCCTCAAACGTTTTCGTAGATTGGAAAAACGATTATGAAGCAACGATAACACTACGAGGAAAAGAATCCGTACCTGAAGTTGTGGAATTTAATGTATCAAATAAATCCAATGGTCCTGTTTTTAAGAAGGTACAAAAAGTGGTCAGTTCCTTTACCTTTCAAAAAAGTGAATCTCCAAATTTAATAAATATTATCGAGCTTAGAGAAACAATAAAATCAAAAGGACCAAGTCCTAGTTCAACTGTAAGAATCTATTATGGGAAAAGAGGTAGCATTTTAGAAAAATATAAAGAGGTCACTCTTAAGGAAATGTATACGACAGACAACTTCAATATCAATTGGAGAAACGATGAACAAGTACAAGTAGAAGTAATAGAGGAAAATGTAGTAACGGCTACCATCGTGATTGATTTGTCAAAATGAATTTATTTTTCACATGTTATAACTGTGTTCTATCCGGCACACGAGAGATACATAGCATTTATAAATGAATAGATTTACAGACATGATGAACCGCCCCTTTCTTTACAATACATTTACATTATCTTAACATTGTTTACATTATTTATATGATATATTTATATAGAATCTACTTTATAAATTTCATGTACATTGTTATCTTTATAATCTCTGATTTAATTAATAAGAGATTATGTTATATTTTTATACCAGGGGTGAATGAGGATGACTGAAACTTTAAAAACACTTATAATGCTTGATGCTACTTACGTTGTTATCGCAATTATGACGGTACTGGTATTTGTATACTTGGAATTAAAATCTCAGTAACGTATGCGGACTTCGCATTTAAATATAGTTAGAAGAAAGCGAGGAGAAAATTGTTTCTCCTCGCTTTTTTTATTTCAACAAATCCAATGTATGTAGAAGTAAATCTCTATCCCCTACTCCCCCATGACCAGGCACTACTGAATTGATGTTTCCATATCGCTTCAGCACATTCTCAATCGATATAGACCATTCATTTACATAGGCATCTGCAACGTTTCCTAAATCTTTCGAGGACGCAGATTTAACTAAACAGCCTCCAGCTAAAATATTATATTGCGGTAACCACACGACGATATTATCTTCTGTATGTCCTTTCCCTGGATAAAATGTTTCTACTTTCATATTTCCAAACTTTAAATTCGTAATGGTTTGTAAGTCTCCAAGCGGTTCTTCATATCCACTTTTCTTTGCTAGTTCCGCAGTTAGTACTGTACTATGCGCTTTAATGCCTCTTTCTTTCAATGTTTTCATTCCACCAATTCGATCAGCGTGTGCATGTGTAATAATGACATCTGTTACGCGCTTCTGAAATTTCTTTTCTACCATTTCTATTAGTTCCTTCGTTAATTTGTCATCCCAAGAAGAATCAACAAGTACTAACCCCTTTGAAGTAGTAAGAACTAAACCGTTCGAAGGAACTGCTTCTCCGTTAAAATAACCTAACTCCGTATGAACCCATACATTTTTGTTTAACTGAGAAATCGAAATAGTTCCTGCCTCATTTTTTATTACTTTTTGCTCTAGCTTTTGTTCCGCTTTCACAGAAGAAATTGTACTAACAAATTGAGTTGTTCCTAGTAAACTAACACATACCCCTAATTTTAATAATGTATTCTTTTTCATTTTCTCCACCCTTTCTTTCAAACGAAATAGTTACTACCTATAATAGACAATTCATCTTCAGTGTTTGTTCCATCTTTTCTTACATATTTTTCATACGATTAATAAAAAGCGCACAAAATTTTGTGCGCTTTTTAACTTCCCTTTTACCATTCACGTTTTTTATTTATCATCATTTTTTCTTCAAACGCCTTCTCCAAATCAATTTCTAACTTGTTTGCTAAATCACATACATTCCAAATGACATCAAACATTTCTAAACCGATTTCTCTTTTTGCATCTTGTATTTTATCGCGCTTTAATATAACTTCCGCTAATTCCCCTAATTCCGCCATTGCATACATTGTACGCTCTTCAATTGTTGTATCTTGAAATCCTTTTTCTTCACTGAAATTTGATACATATCTCTGAAATTCCACAATATTCATACTTAATCCCCCTTCATGATACATACTCCATTTTCTATTACACTTATATTTTGTTAAATTATAACATTCATATTATACTTTATTTATAGTCCTTTAACGGAGGTGTTCTCAATGACTCTCTTCGCTTCCCCATCATTATTCATACTAGCAATCATTTCATTTGCACTAGCTTATTTCATCGGAGTAAAACAATACACTTGGCTCTTATCAGGATTCAATGAACGCCGTGTACCAGATAAAGATAAGTTATCAAAAATAGTTGGTCTTTATAATTTAACTGCCGGTGTTATCGCCACAATTGGTAGTGTCTTCTCTACTCCTAATGTCAAAATCTTAGTTCCTATCATTATAATTGGCCACGTTATCATCGCTGCTTATGTAAACACACGTATGGTGCATTGAAAAAAGATCACCCAAATGGATGATCTTTTTATAATTTATCAACATATTGCTTCGCTTCTAGTAAAGAAAAACCAAAAGCCTCTCTTACTCTCTTAACTGCTGTAACTGTTTTTCCTTCTTCCATAAGCTGGCGTAACTCTTTATTAATTTCAGGTTCTCTATCTATAATTCCCATTTCTTTCGTAATTAACTGTAGTCTATCTTCCATCCTCTTTAAACGCGCATCCGTTTTCTTTTCGATTTTATTTAATTTTTCAACGATATAAATAAACCCAAAGACCACTATCGGTATGATCATCCAAAATTCCATGACTATCCCTCCTTATTAGCTTTCATTTGTTTTATTTCACTAGATTATGTAAATTTTACCACAATAAGAATTTAATGTATAATAGTATTATACAACATCGTTGATAAACCTTTTATTTTAGGGGGACACTTTATGAAAAGATTTTTTAAGACGTTACTACAATTTGTAGTTCTTTCACTTGCACTACATGTATTATTTGATATCGTTGGCTGGCTTGTTTTCAATGCTCCAATTCAAAACAAACAAAGTATTATTTCCTTACTAACAATCTCATGGCTAATGTACATGTACCGAGACAAATTTTTTAAAACATTCACTTCAAATTAACGAAAAAACTTTATCGATAAAAGATGAAGTTTTTTCTTTTTCTCCCCATTTACTACTGTATAATAGAACTAACATTCTGTCTTTTTAAGAAAGGAGTCACTATGAACTTAAAAAGTAGCAATATATACGAGAAAATGAACCAATATTCCGTTGCAGGTTTAAGCCTTGCCGTTATACGTGATGGTAAACTAGATGAAACAACTGTATTCGGAACACTTGAAACTGGAACAAATAAAACTGTCACTACGAATTCTATATTCAATTCTTGCTCAATTAGTAAATTCATCACTACAATGCTCGTACTAACGTTATTAGAACAAGAAATTGTGCATTTAGATGAAGACGTAAATGATAGACTCACATCTTGGAATATTCCTACCAATCTATTTACCTCACAGAAAAAAGTCACGTTGCGAAATTTATTAAGTCACCAATCTGGAATCATTGATCCTCCTAATAGTTTTGGACATTATACATTTGCACAAGGGCGACCAAACATGTCTGAACTCCTTGCCGGTAAAACATCCTATTGCTCCGTACCGATAGAAATAACTTATAAACCGGAAAGTGAATTTCACTACTCTGATGCAAACTTTTGTATTATCGAACTACTACTTGAAGATATAACTGGAAAATCATTTAACCTTTTACTAGAAGAATATATATTTCAACCACTGCAAATGAAGAATAGTACCATCTTCTCTCCTGAAGACATAGATAAAACCGATGCTTTTGCTTGCGGGCATAATAAAGATGGCACCGTTACAAATGAGAAGTATCCATTCTATCCATTCGCAGCTGCTTCAGGCATTTGGACAACACCAACTGACTTATCAACTTTATTAATTGAAATCATTCATTCCTTACAAGGAAAGGGTAAACTAAAACTTTCTCAAAAAACAGTTCAAGATATGATTTCTCCTCAAGGTTGCTCAAAATGGACTGGACTAGGTGTTTTTCTAGATGATTCTAACGAAGACTTACAAATGTATTCACTTGGATGGGGCGTTGGATTTCAATGTATGATGGTAAGCTACCCATACCGAGGGAATGGCGCTATTATAATGACGAACGCTGACTTAGGTGTTCATCAAATGGAAGGGATTATTGGCGATGTTTTAAAAACGTTATCCTTATAATGAAAAGAAAGAAGCTGTTCCTTTCAGCTTCTTTCTTATATAACATTTTTCGCAACAATTTTTATATGTTCTGGTGCAATAATCTCCGTTATACTTTCTTGGAAATCTTCCTGCAACATTTCTTCAATATGTTCTAGCTGCACTTCAACATGTGTGCATTCTAAATTATGTATATTTAAAAGTGCATAATGATCTTTTTTCTTTATTACTAAATATTGATTTTCCTCTGTTACAAGTACAGAACCTAATCGTACTCCTAGTAGGCGTTGATCATCAAACTTCACAACCATCCCCCCTTACTTTATATGTAATAAAATAACATTTTATGTAATCCGTTCTTTATAAACTATATCACAATTTATTAAAATATAAATATCATTTTGCTTTTTACTAAAAAACCCTTATTCTTTTATATATTTCGATACAAAAAACTTTCTCAACATAAAATTAGAATTTTCAGTTTTTATTCTTTTGAAAATCTATTATAATAAAGTTAATAAATGTTTGACCTCTCCTAATTCATGTACATATGGATGATCAGTAGTCGCTGCTACTGATCTATTTTTTTGATTTCAGAAAGTAAATACGCCGCATCCTTTCCTACACCACAAATAAGTGCAGAACCTCTTTGAGACTGCCATGGCAAGCCGATATAATACAATCCTCCTACTGGACTTATCCCCTTTACATGATTGGGAAGTCCATTCTCATTCACTGCCTTTTCAATTTCAATCCATTTATAATTCTGAATAAAGCCTGTTGACCATATAATACTTTCTGCACTATATGTTTCACCGTTCTGAAACATAATGTTATTTTCTGATGCACTTACTACTTTTTCCTGTAGTTGTATTGCTCCATTACGAATAAGTTCCTTACCTTCAAATCCAAAAATAGGATCTTTTCTCTTCTGAAACCATTTCCCCCTCTTGGTACTAACTTCAGCATACAATAAACCCAATTTTTCTAACCAATTAAAAATACTTTTTCTAAAAAAATGTAACGGTAAAAACGTTAAAGGATGACTGATAGACATCATAACTTCATGAGTTTTTGCAAGTTCTACTGCAATTTGCATTCCTGAATTCCCGCCACCTACTACGAGTACTTTCCCCTTAGGAATTTGTGGTGGTGATTTATATTGTGATGAATGTATTTGAAAAACATGTGATGATAGATTTGCTGAAACTGAGGGAATAAACGGTTGCTGAAAACCACCTGTTGCGATAATAACTTTTTTCGATTGTAAAACTTCTGTCGGAGTGTGCAATTCAAATATTTCTTCCTCCTTCCTTATTTTTAAAACTTCCGTTTGCAATTGTACCGGTAGTTGAAAATACTGTGCATATTCTTCTAAATACATTGCAATTTCATTTTTATGTGGAAATCCATTCCTTTCTCCTTTTAATATCATCCCTGGTAAACTACTATATTCCCTCGGTGTGAAGAGCTGTAAAGAATCATATCTATTCCTCCATGAATCACCAATTCGGTTTCCTGCCTCGAGTAGTAAAAAATTATATCCTTCTTGCTTCAAATAGTATCCCATTGTTAATCCAGCTTGACCCGCCCCAATAATAATTAGGTCTTTCATTCTAACCCCTCCTCTTTTTAAACATATGAATACTTGTTCACATATTCATATGTTTCCATAATCATAACATTTAATTTTTATATGATTCAATATGTACTCAAAATAAAAAAGAGCAGCTTACCATAAAGTAAACTCCCCTTCATTCTATCTTCCCAGTCTTTAGCGCCTGTGCCCAATCATACCTTTCCTGTTGAACAGCCAATCCAGCTGCTTCTTCCCAATTATAAGAAACTGAAATTTGTTCAATTATCCATTCTCCCGAAACTTTTTCTATCACTACATATTTTGCATGCGGAGTTCCTGATTCCATTTTATGCACAATGGGTAATTCATCTTTGTACGCTGGAAGTCCTACACTCCCTGGATTTATTATGATTTTTCCATTTGCTAAATAAACAACTCTAGGAATATGTGTATGACCACATACTATTATTTTTTGTTCTATATTTTGGAGTTGATCCATTATATTTTTTTCACTCTTTAATACTGCACCATTCTCGTCCATCTCTTCTAGTAAATACACCTCATCTGAAGTTGGCGTACCATGACAAAATAAAATATCGTCTACAATATATTGTGAAGGATGTTGTTGTAACCAATCTATATGATTTTCTGTTAATTGATTTTGGACAAAAGTTAGTGTAGCAGACTGCCCTTATATAGGTTCCCAAAGCATGCGATCACAGTTACCCTTAATATGTATCATCTCGTTCTTCATCAATATTTCAATTGTCCCTAAAGGATCTAACGGCCCATACAGACTATCCCCTAAGTTTATTATCATTTCAGCCTTGCGATGTTTAATATCTTCTAATACTGCTTTTAATGCATGACTGTTCCCATGAACATCTGAAATTATAGCTATTTTCATCTAAATCCCCACTTTACTATATTATTTATAAACATCTGCCGCCAATTCTCTCAAAACATCCACATTCACTACTTCAAAGCATCCATCGTTCTTTTTTATAATCTCTTTATCACAAAAAATATTTAATGTGCGCAATAAATGCCGATAACTCGTTCCTAACAATTCCGCTGTTTCAGTTAAATTCCCACTAAATACAATTCTATTTCCGTGCTGCACCGCTCGTTCCCCTGCTGCTAACATGTAACTCGCAAGTCTATTTTCAAGCGGATACAATAAATTAATTGTACTATTTTTTGAAAGTCGATTTAACTTATGTGCTAACGATCCACAAATACATCGTAAAAATTTCGCATCATGAAATAGTTGATTTCTCACTTTTCCTAAAGGCAAACCAACACAATATGAATCTGCCATTACTTGTACGTTTGAAGCCGTCTTTTGAGAATGAATTAACTCCACATCTCCTAACAGCTGCAAACTATCATAAAAGCATAATAATACAGATTTCCCGTTACTTAATGTATTAAACGCTTTCGCTTTTCCTTCAACGAAGAAAAACAAATAATCTATCTCTTCATTTTCTCTACAAATAAACTCATTCTTTTTAAAAAATATAAGTTCCATATACGGTTTCATATCATTACTAAAAAAAGAGTCAATGTTATTTTGTTTCATATACTCTGCTAATTTAATTGAATTACATATTTTCTTCATAGTCCCCCACCTTTACAACTCATCCTCATTGTAATCAAAATTTTTTTCCTCCACTATGACATATGTCATAGTAATACACAATTTCAGCATGATACAGTCATTACAAATATGAAATACAAAGGAGATATTACATTGTATAACTTTCTTTCTGTCTTTATTGGTGTGCTCATCGCCGTTATGCTTCCATTGAATGGGATTTTATCTGAGTTAATTGGCAAGTATACAGCAAGTGTTGTCATTCACTTTGTCGGTTTAATTGCAGTTATTTTCGTTTTAATCATAAACAAACATAAAATCCATTTTGATAAAAGTATTCCGCTTTTTTTATATAGCGCTGGAGCGATTGGAGTATTCACTGTTCTTTTTAACAATATAAGCTTCTCTGTCCTTGGTGCCTCTATTACGATCGCATTAAGTTTACTCGGTCAATCCATTGCTTCCATCGTTATTGATCATTTCGGTTTATTAGGAATGAAAGTTGCAAAGTTTGAAAAGAAAAAACTAATTGGATTATGTTTCATCTCTTCTGGAATTATAATCATGACAATTTATTAATGGGGGCAAGAAAATGTTATATATTACGATCGCTATTTTAGCTGGTGTTTCTATCGTTGTTGCTAGAATTATTAACGCGAATTTAGCAAAGAAAATTGGGAATTGGGAAGGCACGTTTTTTAATTATATTACTGGCTTATTTTTCTCTATGTTATTTTTAATTTTCAGTTCAGATTCAATGTATATTCCAATGCATACGTTACAATCCATACCTATCGCTGTATATTTAGGGGGATTAGTAGGCGTTATCGTTATTTCATTATCGAACTATATCACTCCTAAAATATCAGCATTTTATTTAACGTTACTCATCTTTATCGGACAGTTATTTGCAGGGACTATCATTGATTTCTTCCTGACAAATGAACTCTCAACTGGAAAAATTATCGGCGGTGTTTTCGTATTAATTGGGCTTACTTACAATTTACTCGTTGATCGCCCTCTTAAAACTGTTAAGAATAGCCACGTTCAACTATAATACTTTACGCTTACCTATCATATATTAATAGAAAAGCTCTTCATACGAAGTAATAGAGAGGAGAATATTCTATTAAGAAAATTATTTTACTGCTTTGTAGCACATTGATTATTTGTGGAATCGTATGGTTTATAAACTCTGGAAAATCTATTCAAGATCTCTATACAGCAAATAAGCCCAAGAAAAAAGCTACTATTATTTCCACTCAAAGGGATCCAAATGAGCCCCCTGTCTTTTTAGGAAAACAGGAAATAAAAGATATACATGTCGAATCCATTAAAACAAAAAAGGATCTCTTCCTCACAAAAACAGATGAATTAAAAACGTTTATTAATAGTATGGATACCGCAAAAAAAGGAAAATTAACATTAGATGAAGAAGGATCAGATTTAATAGATTGTGATATGTGGATTACTTTCGAAGATGGAACTTATAAAAAATATTTCATATGGGTAGTTGATCATCACAATAACGAAGTGATGATTGCTCAGCAAGATACTCCTGATGATGTAAACCTAACGTACTATCAATTAAATGAAGATAGTTCCAAAAAAGTTTATAACTTATTTAAAAAAATTATTTAAACGAAAAAGTCATGAGCACGTGAGCTCATGACTTTTTGCACTATACATATTCAGGAAACACTTTACAACCCTTTTCCTGTTCTATATCATGTCCAAAGAAAATAATTGGTTTCTCTTTTGTCACAACTTCTTTTAAACGTTTAATTGAAGATAAGGCTAATTCCGAATCAAATCCCGCAAACGGCACTTCATCTTCAAAATTCTCTTTCGTATAAGATGCATCAATCGTTAATAATACAGGACCGTTTTTTTCCGTCTCAATTAATAATGACTGATGTCCTGGAGAATGTCCTGGTGTATACAATAACCGAACACCAGGTACCACTTCATAATCACCTTCAATAATTTTGTAGTTTAAATTTGGCAGTATACACTCTTTCAAATATTCCTCTCTATACTGTGCTGCCTCATATTCAGCACGTTGTATAATGATTGGCGTATTCAAAAAAGCACCATTTCCTCCTGCATGATCAAAATGCAAGTGCGAACTAATAATATATAGGAGATCATCTGGCTCATACCCTGCACGTTTTAAAATAGTTACAATTCTATCTTCTTCAGTCATTTTCGGTAAAATCTGTCCTTCTGCAAATGTACCGTTAAAAAGCCCTTCATTATTAACTGCACTTTCTGGCATACCTGTGTCTACTAAAATAGGACCTTCTTCCGTCTCCAAAAGATAACACCAAACCGGCAAGTTTAATAGTTTTCCCGGTGTTAACGCACTGTTAACAGACGAATGATCCAACATACAACGGCCTGCTGGGATGAAATAAAGTTTCTTTACTGTCATTATGTATCCACCTTTACATTTAGTTTTGGATAAAGTTCACAGTAAAAAATTCCCCCTGCTAGAAATAAACTCCTTCCCTTCCTTCACTGTTTCAGCTATTATTTTTGATTCATTCACAAATTCTCCTTACATTGTTAATTACTATTCATTATTTTCCTAAAAACCAAGCGTAATAAAACAACTGTTTGTATTTTGAAATATACAAAGGATGCACACTTAACCGAATGTTACATAAAAAAACGACTACCTACATGTTGAGAAAAGGAGTCGTTTTTTTATTTATCCCGCATTAACGGGCAGCCTGATTGGTGAGGGCTGATAATCAGTGGGGGATGCCCCCAGTTTCACTTTATTATTGCTCTTTATGTGTGGCGAGCTGAGATGATAAAAGGTAATATGCTATTGTTTTTCCACTGTAATATTTCCGTTATGTGTATTTAATTTAATTACATTTTCTCCTTTTCCAATAACAGTATTTCCATTATATTTATCAAGGATATTCGCTCTACCATTATCAACAGCAACATTAAATTGAACATTAGTTGGTTCTTTTTCAGTTTCAATATTAATTTTTCCATTGTGAGTCGTAAAATTGAGATTTCGATCCAGTTCATTCGTTTTCAGAGTAAGACTTCCATTTTTAGTTTGCCCCTCTATTTCACCTTCAACATGGTCTAGCATTATTCGTCCGTTGTTCGATTTCACATGAATATTTTGTGCCAATACATCTTTGAAATCCATAATTCCATTGTTTGTTTCCGCGATAATTTTTGGCGAATTGATTTCTCTTAATTCAACACGTCCATTGCTTGTATTGATATTAAAATTTGTTGCGTTTAGTTTTTTAGCAGAAACATAGCCATTATTATTGGAAACTTTTAATGATTCATATTGTTTTTCAGGTAGATACACATTTAATGTTAATGGCGCCCACACTTCAGAAATATTAAAGTTGAACCAACTCTGTTGTTTTTCTTTATAAGAAATAAGAAGCGTTGAATCTTTCTCATCCGTAGCTAATGTTCTTTTTACGTTTGGATTAACCTCACCATCTAATTTTACTTTCACGTTACTACCTGTTGTAGGGTTGATGTTAACACGAACATTATTCGTATCGATAATGACGCTTGACACATTATTATTAATGACCTTTTCTTCTGAAATTGGTATCGCATCAATTGAACGATAAGTGAATAAACTTCCGATAATACCAATAATAAAAATAATACCTGCAATGATTGAGAAACTCTTCTTATTTATCATGCTTTAAACCACCTTTTACTAGTGCTATATTGAACTTTAAATAACGAACAAATCCTTTCGTTGCTAGCTTCGTTAAAAATAACATAGCAATAACAATGAAATATCCAAGTCCACAAAGTGCTAAAGAAACGAAAAGATTAAATAACAAGAATGTATTTGGATGTATAATCGTATCAACTAAAACAAGTAATGGTGCACCTAAAAATGAGATACCTAGAACCCAACCTGAAAAAATCAATGCCGCTAATGTAATTGCAGGTGCAAGTACGATTAACAAATTGAAAAAACCTAATCCAATTACTGCCCAAATTGCACGAAAAACATTCCCTGTTGTTGCACTTGTTGTTACTTTCTCAATATGATAATCTGCTAATAACTCTTTGGCGATTTGAGCTGGAGAACCTAATGAAGCTACAATTTCTTCTTCACTTTTCCCTTCCTCTAATCCGAAAGTAAAATGTTCTTCATAATCTTTTAAAATATCTGCACGCTCTTTTTCAGATAATCTTTTTAGAGATGCATTTAATTGTTGTAAAAATTCATTTTTCGTCATTACTTACACCTTCTTTTATTAATTGATTGACACCTTGTGAGAACTCATTCCATTCCCTCAAAAGTTGGTACAAATACGTTCTACCTTTATCCGTCAGCGTATAATACTTCCTTGAAGGACCTTCTGAAGACTCCTGTAAATACGTTGTAAAATATTCTTCTTTAGTTAATCTACGCAGTAGAGGATAAACAGACCCTTCTGATATTTCAATTCGATTGGAAATACTTCGAACTAATTCATACCCATAACGGTCTTGCTTATCAAGTAAGACAAGAACACAAAGTTCTAAAACTCCTTTTTTAAATTGTACATTCAATATTCATTCACCCTATTCTAATTGATGTTCACTACTATTTATTATCCAGTACTGTTTTATAATAAGTAACCACAAGTATAATATAACACTTGGTATTGTTCATTGCAAGGTACACTGGAAAAATAAGTATAACTTTCATCCGACGCCTATAAAATCAAAACGATGGCGGATCCTCTCCAGTTACACGGTACTACATGATGCTGAAACAGGCCTTTTACAAAATAGAAAGGACTTAACTTTTTTACATAATGACACTCCACCTACTATAATAAAAGAGTAAATGACTCTTACTTTAATGGAGGGAATACAAATGAAAGCAATTGGTTTACATGAATACTTACCTATTGAAGAAGAAAACAGTTTAATTGATCTAGAAGTTGAAAAACCTGTTGCCACAGGAAGAGATATACTCGTTAAAATTAACGCTATTTCCGTTAACCCAGTTGATACAAAAGTTCGCTCTCCGAAAGATAAAAAAGAAGATGTAGCGAAAATACTTGGCTGGGATGCTAGTGGTGTTGTCGTGCAAACTGGCGAAAGTTGTACGTTATTTAAAGAAGGCGATGAAGTGTTTTACGCTGGAAGCATTACGAGACAAGGTACATATAGTGAATACCACCTCGTTGATGAAAGAATCGTTGGTAAAAAACCTAAAACGTTAAGTGATGCTGAATCTGCAGCACTTCCGTTAACAGCTATTACAGCTTGGGAAGGTTTATTCGAACGTTTAGGTATTGATTATAATAAGAAAGATACGAACTCCTTTAAAAACATTTTAATTATAGGCGGTGCTGGTGGTGTAGGTTCAATTGCCATTCAACTTGCGAAATGGGCCGGACTAAATGTTATCACAACTGCATCCCGCAATGAAACGATACACTGGGTTGAAAAATTCGGTGCCGATTATATCATTAACCATCACCAACCTTTACAAGAACAAATATTAGAGTTTGGGCTAAAAGATGTAGATTATATTTTCTGCCTAAACAATACAGATCAACATTGGCAAGCAATATGTGACCTCATTAAACCACAAGGAAAAATTTGCTCTATCGTAGAAAATGAACACCCTCTTGAGATGGGCATTTTAAAAAGTAAAAGTGCTACACTCGTTTGGGAATTTATGTTCACAAAAGCGATGTATGAAACTGGAGACATGATTACGCAGCACGAACTATTAAATAAAGTAAGCGAACTACTAGATGAAGGCATTTTACAGACTACTTTAAATGAAACATTTACACCAATTAACGCTGAAAATGTAAAAAAAGCACATGCACTGCTTGAAAGCGGCAGTACAATTGGGAAGATCGTTTTAGAAAAGTTTTAATAACAAAAAGTCCGATTTCCAAATGAGAAATCGGACTTTTTTACTATCTTTATTTACTTGAAATCTCTTGATCATTTTGAACATCTAACGGAGGTCGTTTCCCTATTCCGAAAGCATAGAAACTAATTGTAACGATAGCTAAGAAAATGATACCTACAATTAATGAAATGCGCGTATCATCGTTAAACCACATTCCGATTAATACCATAATTAAAAAGGCAATTGTTAAATAGTTTGTAACAGGAGCAAATGGCATTTTGAAAGGATGATCTTTCATCTCTGCCCCTTTTTCTTTTCTAAAATTAATTTGACTAATTAGAATGACAAACCATGGTACCATACCAGGAAGTACACTCGCACTATATACATATACGAATAAATTTTTCGGTGCGATATAACTTAATACAACACCAATCGCTAAACCGATAATTACGCCAACTGTACCGAATAAAGGTACACCATTTCCAGAAAGTTTCGTGAAATATTTCGGCGCTTGTCCATTTACCCCTAACGTATATAGCATACGACCAGCACTATAAATACCACTATTACAACCAGACATTGCCGCTGTAATAACAACGAAGTTAATAAGTCCAGCTGCTGCCGTAATACCAACCTTCGCAAAAGTTGCTACGAACGGACTACCAATTGTACTTAATTGATCCCACGGATACACAGTTACAATAACGAAAATAGCACCGATGTAAAAAATTAAAATACGCCAAATTGTACTTTGAATCGCTCTTGTAAGTGTCTTCTTCGGATCCTTCGCTTCACCAGCAGTAATACCGATTAATTCTACACCTTGATATGCTCCAACTACAAGTGATAAAGCAAAGAAGAATCCTGAGAAACCACCTGTAAAGAAACCGCCATTTGACCAAAGATTTGATATACCAATCGCTTCTCCGCCGTTACCAATTCCAAAGAAAATAAGTCCAAATCCCGCAATAATCATTAATAGAATCGTAACAATTTTAATCATCGCAAACCAAAATTCAAATTCACCAAATGACTTAACAGAAATTAAGTTAGCTGCGCCAAGAATAACCATTGCAATTACACCTGGTATCCAAGCTGGTAAGTCAGGGAACCAATATTGCATATACGCCCCAACCGCGATAATCTCTGACATCCCAACGATAACCCACTGGAACCAGTTACTCCACGCAGTCATATAACCAGCTAACGGGTGAATATACTTATGACCGAACGTTGCAAATGACCCTGTACTTGGCTCCATATACAACATTTCTCCCATGGCACGCATGATGAAGAAGATAAAAATACCTGCAATTGCATAAGCAAGCATAACCGACGGACCTGTCCATTTAATCGTGCTGGCTGACCCCATAAACAAACCAACACCAATTGTTCCGCCTAAAGCAATCATTTGAATATGCCGTGCTTCTAAACCTCTTTTCAATTCTTTGTTTGCCACTTCACTTCCCCCTCTTAGATGATTCATAGCCGCATTTTAAAACAAGATGCTTTCCCCTAATTCTTTTCGGCCCTGAAAATGATGAAGCAAACGTCATTTTACACTAGCTTTAAAGCTATCCTAAAATCGTTTTTATTGCTTCTTATAAAATTCTCAAAACCTTTCATCTTCCAATATTCTATAAATCTTAAAATTACTTACCTTATATTAATTCATTAATCTGAAAAATTCAATTATTTTTTCAATAAATTAATATGCATGATTACGTTTGAATTTCAACTGAATTAACAATAAAATACATCTATTCAATATGATTCCGGTATGAATATTATTACAGTATAAATAACCGAGGAGATCCTATCCTCCTCGGTTATTACACTAATTATAGTTTGTACTGTAATTATTTACACATGCAATTAACGCTCCACGTAGAAATTTAATATATTAATAGAACTACAAAGTCACTAGCTTCTACATCTCTTATTTATTCCATTACCACAGCTAAAAATTTTCTATCCTATCTCCTACTTTAAGAAAAATATAACTACACTTAAAACAATCAACAATACACCGGAAAACGGAAAACTCTTCTCTTCAGCTTTTATCTTTTCCTTAATAATCTCTTTCATTTTTGCCTTTATATCATCTGGGCATTTTCTAAATAAAATATTAGTTGTATGTAATGGTCTATTCAATATTCGAATCTTACCAGGTGTTCCTAATAAATATATATTATTTTTATCTAAAGTAAATTCTATATTTGCTTCAGTAAGCCCTTCTTTCACTAATATATTTACTCGGCTAGAAGGTAAATTAAACACTGTATAATCGTTAAAAGCTAACCCTCTAACATCAAAATGTGAGTATATAAGAATAAAGGTTATAACTAACAAACATAGTATCAATATAGTTTTTGTTAATGAATTTTGATCTAATACGTAGGAAGATGTTGTCATATAAGCACAAAAGAATGCCATTAAATTACAAAGATAGTGGTTTACAATGAAAGTTTTTCGTATAACTATTGTAAGACCAGAAACGATTAGTAGCGTGCATACTAGATTTATTAACATATTTTTAACCTCCAAAGAACTATAACTATACAACTTTGTTATATTTTAACATTAATTACATATTCATACCTATAATTATTTTTATAAATAAACTTACGGTTGTTGTAAAAGCAAACTATTTTTTCTATACTCAAGTGCCAAATCATGTACCCTTTCCATATTTTTAAAGTAGAATACATCTTCTTCATTAAGTCCTACTAATGTGTATGCAATTTTCAGTGAGTATGGTGCAATTTTTCTATTTAATTTACTCCCTACATATATCCCAGCTACTACACCTATCACTGTACCGATACCAGGTATTGCTATTGTACCTAGTGATGATCCCACAACACCTAAAATTGTATTGATGCCAAACCTTGAAAACAGAATTAAAGCTTTCACTGCTCCTAGACGTGCTTTGTCAGTAGCTTGTACTTGTTTAAAATCTCTATTCACCGAGGCTAAATCAAAGAGTAGTCTTATCCCTAAAACTATTTCTGTTGAATATGGTGCTAATGCAAAAACTTCATCTGGCAAATCAATTCCTAAGTTTTCCCTCAATGTTTCCAATCCATCTTGTACATCTTGTGTAAATTCATAACTTGAGATATCAATTGGAATAAATTGTTCCTGTAATTCCGGTTTTGTAGCAAGAATTTTTTCTCGTATTTCTGAACTAGTAGCATAATAAACATCTGGATTAGCTTGCATAGCATTAGATAAATGATTCGCTTGATCAGGAGCCATCATCTTTACTTGAATTAGCATCTCTTCCCCATTTTCTTGATTTATCCCTTTTATATCCCATATAGGTTGATTTGCACTTTCAGCAATACTAAATTCATAATTTGGATATCTATCTGATAATAAATCTTGAACATAATATTCAAACTGCTTACCCTTGACCCCATTTACCAAACCAGAAATAGAACCTTCTCCCTTTTCATATACTTCTACATATTTTTCATAAAGGGATACACCACTATTAGAAAGTTGTGGGTACTGGGAAGCATATGCAGCAAACAACTCATCTGGAACATTTCTTGTTTCAAGTATTTGATAACCTATTATTGATGAATATATGCCTGCTTGTAGCACAACATCCCTATCTTTTAGCGTTTCTAAATGGGAAAACATCTCTTCTTTTGATAAATCACTTGATGTGGATGCTGATTTCGGTATCTTTTTTAATGACTCCAACATTTGATAAGATTTCATACGTACACCTCATAGAGTAATTGCAATAATAGATAGTATTATTGCAATTAAAACACCTATATTGACAGCTACATTCCCTTTATTATTCCCTGTAGCTCCTAAACTTTTATTCACTTTTTCCTGAACTTTTTTTACTTCTCGGATCTCTTCCTCTTGATTCATCAACATACTTTTCATTTCACTAATATGTATATCTTGTTCTTTTATTTTAGCAGTTAATTTACTTATTTGTTCCATCCGTTTAGATGATTCGTTTTTTAACTTCTCATGTAAACTATCAATTTCCTCATTATTTTCATCTATGTTTTCTTGTAACAAAGACATAGATATTAAATTTTTATCAAATTGAGCTGCCAAGTCTGTAATCATTTCATGGTTTTTTACAACTCTTGGTATTAATTCTTTATTTATTTGATCTTGCTCTTCCCAAAATTTTAATTTCTCGGCTATTTTAATTTCTTTAGATACTTCACTCAAAAAACGTTCGCCCCTTCTAATATATATATTAATTCAAATATATTAGTAATTATAATAAAAGAATATTATGATCACAACTACATTACCCAAAAAATGTTAAACTTAGGAATCTATTTGAATGAAAAAACTATTTTAGATGTGATAAAACAAAAATGCTCTCCAAAAAAATTTTGAGAGAGCATTTTTATCTTTATACTTAAGGGCTAATACCTTTACACAAAATAACGATTGTTCCTATTTTATTTTCAAATCATTTTTGAAGTTTGTTTACCTAAAATAAACACTTTAGTAAAGACCATCATGATAACGACTATAGCTAGAAAATAAAGTGGCATCACGAGTAACGAGCCCGTATGCAGATGACTCATTCCCCAAATTGTCATCGTTACAATTACATAGTATCCTAAGCTAAATAAAGCTCCAGCTGTACCAATAACATCTTGAAAATCTACTAATGCCAAACTTAAACAGTTAGGTAGCGCTACTCCGATTCCTAATAGCAATATAAACATCGCTATTAAAAATCCAATCATATATATTATGTTTGGATTTGATCCCAATGCTGTAATAACAGTTAAAAGGATAGCTCCCCCCGTCATTACAAGACAACCAATATATATAATTTTCTCTGGTTTATACGTGGCAAGCAATCGTTTTGAAACTTTCGCTCCAATAATAGAGGCAGACGCAACAACAATCCCTAAAAATCCATACATACTAGGCGATAACTGAAAGTATTCAATAAAAATAAACGGCGCTTCTGCATAATAGCTAAATAAAACACCATTCGCTCCTCCAATTAATAACCCGTATGTTACTACTTTCGGATTTGTAATTAACCTCTTCAAGACTGAAAACACATTTATTTTATTCGTCACTGAGCCCGTTTTTGTTTCCGGAAGAGAAACAAACGTATACAGAAAAATACCGACACTCATAACTACTAAACTTAAAAATACAATTTTAAATCCAAACATTTGATCAAGAAAGCCACCAATTAACGGTCCTATCGCTGGTGTAAAAGCAATAACTGCCGAAATTTGAGCAAACATAACGTGGCGCTTATGCCGATACGATAAACTTAACTAAATCTATACAATTCAATCAAATTTACACAAGTTAGTGCTTCATCGTGTTCTCGCAACCCCAAAGGGACGAGGGGTATAACACTCCACACGAGGCAGTATCGTTACCTCCTATTATCAAGCATTTAATTTTACCCATCTTGATAAATTTATCGACGCATTTACATCCCGATCGTGATGGCTATTGCATGAAGCACAACACCACTCACGTATTTTTAAACTCCACTGTCCTTCTGGTTGAACTGAATGGTCGTATTTTACTCCGCAACATGAACAAATCTTGCTTGAGGCGAACCATTTATCAGCTTTTACATACGCAATGCCATACTTCTCGCACTTGTATGATAAACATTGAAAGAAGAAGTATAATTTTTGAAATGAAAATGCTTTCGATAGTTTTTTGTTTTTTAACAGGTTTGAGATAGATAAGTCTTCCACAACAATTCTCATTGGTTTGGTTTTCACCAATTTAGCTGTTGCTTGATGGATATGGTTATTTCGGATATTCGTAATTTTCCTAGATAACCGCAGGTGCTCGATTTTTGCTTTTTCATATCCAGCAGATTGAATTTTCACACCTTTTTTAAATCTCCTAGACATATCTCTTTGCGCTGACTTTTTCCTTCTCAAAAGTTTTTTAACCTTGGCATCTTTGTTTATATTTCGTTCTTTCATACCATTAGAAGCTACAAAAAGTTCTTTTAAACCAACATCCACACCAATCGATTCATTCGTTAGTTCTTGTGATTCAAAGTCTTCTTGGAATCCTACACTAATCCACCAGTGACGACCATCAAAGGTAACTCTTGGATTGGATGGTTTTTTATTTCTTGGTAGTTGTTGGCTTGTTTTCACTTCTCCAATAGACTGAATGTGAACTACTTTCTTTCCTATAATCAGTCTTTCATAATTAGCATAAAATCCTTGGATTACATCTTTTTTGGATTTATAAGAAGTGTGAGAACCATTTTTGTACTTTTTGAACGAATTTTTTCTCGCCGCATCAAAATCTCTTGAAGCCTGTTTAGGAACTTGTGCATTGATTTCTTTTAACCACTCATATCTCTTTCGCTTCTTGATCTTTGTAAATCGTTTCTGTAAAGCTAACTGTGAAACAGATTTTCCAAATAGCTTATAATATCTATCACTTATTCTTTTACAATAGTTATAAGCAAATCTTGCAGCACCAGCATGGTTTCTAAGCACTTTTTCTTGTTCAGGCGTTGGAATCAGTCTAACTTTCTTCGCCAATATCATCAGAATGTAACTCCTTTAATGAAAGATTTGTTCTTCTGAATCGTAGCGTGTTCCACCAGCA
>NZ_JAKUFF010000059.1:0-28976 GCF_022663305.1 Bacillus cereus group sp. BfR-BA-01408
TTGTGAGCTGCAAATAACCTGAGCATTTCTTCCCTTTTCCCAGTATGTTTGTATCCTTTATCTTTCATTAGGCGTAAAGCTTCTGTTAGATTCATATCTATCCCTACTTTATGCAGTTTTTTTCTTTTTCCATAAAATCGCACCAATTAAAATAAGAACCGCTATCATAACAATTGTACCACCTGGTGCTAAATCAAGTTGATACGAAGCAAACATTCCACCAATTACTGCAATTTCACCAAATAAAATGGAGAAGAAAATTGTTTGTTTAAATCCATTCGCAATACGAATACTTGCTGCAACTGGTAACGTCATTAATGATGATACGAGAAGAACCCCTACTACACGCATTGATACCGCAATGACAAGCGCAACCAATATAATGAAAATAAAGTGAATCCACTTTGCACTCAAACCGGTTGATACAGCGTATTCCTCATCGAACGATAGTAAAAATAGCTCTTTGTATAATAAAGTAATCGTTACAATAACAACAATTGCTACAATGCCAATGATTATTAAATCCGTACTTGTTACAGCACTTACACTACCAAATAAATAACTAAATAAATCTGTGTTAAATCCATTTGCAAGTGAAATAAAAATAACGCCAATCCCCATTCCTGCTGAAAGAATAATTGGAATTGCTAATTCTTGATAATGTTTATATACAGTACGTAGTTTTTCAATAAGTAACGCCCCACCCATAGAAAAAATCATACCCATATATAACGGATTTAAAAATCCTCCTGTGAAAATTGTTTTTTCTAGTAATAAACTTGCAGCAATACCCGATAATGTCACGTGACTTAACGCATCTGCAATAAGCGACATACGACGAATGACAACAAATACACCGATAAGTGGCGCAACAAGTCCTATTAAAATCCCTGCATATAAAGAGTTACGTAAAAAGTCATATTGTAAAAAATCTTGTATCATTATATCCTCCCGTGATGCTCATGCTCGTGTTCTAAACGATGAACATGATGTCCATATAAGACGGACATTTCTGCATCTTCTAACTCTCGGAACTTTTCTACATTTCCATGGAAATGTAAATGTTGGTTTAAGCATGCAACATGTGTTACCTTCTCGGTAACAGCTCCCATATCATGCGTAACGAGAATTAATGTAATTCCTAGCCTTTTGTTTAAATCCTCTAATATCTCATAAAAACTTTCTACATTCTTCACATCGATTCCAACAGTGGGCTCGTCCAAAATAAGTAATTCAGGATCACTAACGAGCGCACGAGCAATAAATACGCGCTGTTGTTGTCCACCAGAAAGTTCTCCAATATTACGTCCTTGAAACTCACTCATTCCTACATCAGCAATCGCTTTTTCTACCTTTTTCTTATCGTTTTTCGTAAAAAAGCGAAACAACCCTTTTTTCGAAACGAGTCCCATTGACACAACTTCAAACACAGTTGCCGGAAAACCAGAATTAAAGCTATTTGCCTTTTGCGACACATAACCAACTTTGTTCCATTCTTTAAACTTCTTACTATCAACACCAAACAAACGAATGCTTCCCTGTTTTGGCTTTAAAACGCCTAATAAACATTTTAGCAAAGTTGATTTCCCTGAACCATTTGGCCCAACTAAACCTAAAAAAGCTCCCTTCGGAACTTGCAAATTTATATCTTCTAACACATTTCGATCTTCATATCGAAATGACAATCCTTCTATTTCTAATATATTATTCATAGCATCTCACCTATTTTAATTCAGAATGATTCCGATTTATATCTATTTGAATTATAGTACAGCTTATTATAGTTGTAAACCAATCTGCCTAAAATATATCTACTTTTTCAAGAAACCTTACTATTATAACAAAAAGCAGAGAAAAATTCTCTGCTTTCAAAAGATATTATAATTAATTTTTTAGTGAATGGCTGATTTAAACTTACCACCATTTGTCTCTTGTGTACTCATAATCGTAACAAACGCATTCGCATCAATTTCATACACAATTGATTTTAGCTTTGTCACTTCTAGACGTGTTACAACTGCATAAATCACTTCTTTTTCTTTATCCGTGTAACCGCCTTTCGCTACAAGCTTTGTAGTTCCACGACCAAGACGATGTAAAATCGCATTTGATACTTCCTCATATTGATCTGATACAATTAAAACAGCTTTCGTTTCATCTAAACCTTGAATGACTGTATCAATTGTTTTGAATGCAATGTAGTACGTCATAACAGAATACATCGCTTGTTCAACACCAAATACAAATGCTGCCCATGCAAAAATAAATAAGTTCACAAACATTACAAATTCGCCAACGGAGAAAGGTAATTTCTTCGTTAATAAAATACCCATAATTTCTGTTCCGTCCATTGATCCACCATGACGAATAACGAGCCCTACACCAAGACCTAAAATAAGACCGCCAAACACTGTAGCTAAAATTGGCTCTGTTGTAAATGGCGGCACAGCATGTAACGTTGATTCAATAAACGCTAAAGCTACAATACCGAACGCCGAAGATAGCATGAACGTTTTTCCGATTTGCTTATAACCCGAATACATAAATGGGATATTGAGAATAACGACCAAAGTAGAAAAACTTAACCACCAAATATTAGGAGTAAGATAATCTAATATAAGAGAAATACCAATAATTCCACCGTCAATAATTTTATTTGGCATTAAAAATAATTCAATTGCTACCGCTGCGCATGCTGCCCCAAAAATAATCATAACTAAACGATAAATAAGATGGATAACACTTTCTTTTCGATGTTGCTTTTGCTCCATAAGTCCTCCCTATACTCTTTTTCTATAGTTTTGTCCTTATATTATAACATACGCTTCTTTTTCTCATGAAAAAAGAAACTCTATACGAATATGTACAAGCTACGTACTCATATATTTCGATAGAAGAACGTGTGAAGGAGGATAACTCGATGAACCTCATTAAACAACTTGTAAATAAAAAATTAAATCATATTTCTACAAAGGAATTATTGAAATATAGTAAAGAATATGACGTTCCAATTACGACTGCACAAGCTGATCAAATTGTTGGACTTATGAAAGGAAAGAATATTAACATTTACGATAATGACGAACGACTAGCGCTCTTAAAACAAATAGCTCAAGTAACCTCGCCCGCTACTGCCCAACAAGTAAATACTTTATTTCAGCAACTACTAAAATAAGGAGGGGATATTCCCCTCCTTATTGCGCTTTAATTTTTTCAAGAAGTCCTTCATCAAAAGTACCATTTTTCAGCATTTCGATTTCTAATTTATATGGCGGCTTCTTGTCCTTTTTATCTTCACCTACATATGGCGTTTCCAGAATTTTTGGTACGTGCGTTAACTGCGGATGATGCACAATATGATGCAACGCTTTATAGCCAATATGACCGAAACCGATATTTTCATGACGGTCTTTTCCTGCGCCGCGTACATTTTTACTATCATTAATATGAAGTACTTGTAAACGATCGATACCAACAATCTTATCAAATTCGTTTAATACACCATCAAAATCATTTACAATGTCATATCCTGCATCGTGCGTATGGCACGTATCAAAGCATACGGATAGTTTTTCATTATATTTTACACCATCAATAATTTTTGCAATTTCTTCAAAACTACGGCCGCATTCTGTTCCTTTTCCTGCCATCGTTTCTAACGCAATGTTCACCGTCTGATCTGGCGTTAATACTTCATTCAGCCCTTTAATAATTTGTTGAATACCAGCGTCTGCTCCTGCACCGACGTGCGCACCTGGGTGAAGAACGATTTGTTTCGCCACACCTAATGCTGATGTCCTCTCAATTTCCATACGAAGAAAATCTACACCTAATTGGAATGTTTCTGGCTTCGTCGTATTTCCAACATTAATAATATATGGTGCATGTACGATAATCTCTTCGATACCGTTTTGTTCCATATGTTTTCTTCCTGCTTCTATGTTCAATTCTTCAATTGGTTTTCTTCTTGTATTTTGCGGTGCACCTGTATAAATCATAAACGTCGTTGCACCGTATGAAACAGCCTCTTCACTTGCTGCTAATAACATTTTCTTACCACTCATAGAAACATGAGATCCAATCTTTAACATACAATCACCTCTTCAATATACAATAGATATAATGATAGCATAATTTGTAGAAATATGTAGTGAATTGTTTTTTCCATTCTCCACTGATTATTATCCCCGTAAATAGCGGGATAAAAAAAGATAAGGGAAATCCCTTATCTTTTTTTATTGCTATATTTTCTTTTCACTTTGTCACGTTCTGTTGCAAGTTTACGTTTATAGTTTGGTTTTACTTTTTTCGGTTTTTTAACAACTTTCGTTGCCATAACATCAAGTTCATCATTTGGTTTTTTACGGCTCTTACGACGACGACGTTCACCTAAATCCACCCACTCATCTCCGCGTAAATCTACATGTTTAAACTCGATATGACGTTGTTTTTCTAAACTATCTAACGCTTCTTCGTTTGCTGGATCATAAATCGTCACTGCAATACCTGAATAGCCTGCGCGTGCTGTTCTTCCAACACGGTGAACGAAGAAATCTAAATCTGATGGAAGTTCATAATTAATAACATGACTAATTCCTTCAATATCAATACCACGTGCTGCTAAATCAGTTGCAACAATATATTGGAATTCAAGGTCACGAATTTGTTTCATCATTTTTTTACGATCACGAGGTGATAAATCTCCGTGAATTCGTCCAACTTTTAAGCCGCGTTCCGTTAATCCGTCAGCAACTTGATCTGCCATTTTCTTCGTATTCGTGAAAACAACTGCTAAATACGGTTTAAATTGTAGTAACATTCTTTTCACTAAATCGATTTTGTTACGATGTTTAGAAGGCACTAAATAATGCTCAATATTTCCAGCCGCAACTTGTTTTGGATTGATATGAATATGCTCTGGATTCTCCATGTATTTCTTTAGAAACGGTTTTAGTTTTTGAGGAATTGTTGCAGAGAAAACTAACATTTGCAAGTTTTTAGGCATGCGTGCTGCAATCTTGTCTACATCATGAATGAATCCCATATCAAGCATTAAGTCTGCTTCATCGACAATAATCGTATTTGCTTTATGAACAAACAGTGCTTGTTCTTCTACTAAGTCTTTAATACGTCCTGGCGTTCCAACTACAATATGAGGTTGTTTTTTCAACTTCTCAATTGATCGTTGTTTATCAGTTCCACCAATTAAACAACGTGCTGTAATCATTTGATCTTCCGCACAGAACTTTGTTAATTTCACGATTTCTTCGTAAATTTGTTGTGCTAACTCACGAGTAGGCGCTGTAATAACAAGTTGTACTTCTTCACGACCTGGGTTAATTCTGTTCAATGTAGGAAGTAAGTATGCATGTGTTTTCCCAGAACCTGTTTGGGATTGTCCAATTACACTTACACCTTTTTTCACGACCGGGAAAATTTTCTGTTGAATTCCTGTCGGCTCTGTAAAGCGTAGTTCACGAACTGCATCTATTAAAAATGGTTTAAAATCATACTGTGTAAAAGTTTTTTGTGTCATAAGTTACACCTTCTTTCTAAATTTCTACTGCGCGCACAAATCAGTCAAGTCTACATTATATCGAAATCTACAAGTAAAATCCATCTTTAGTTTAGGTTTTTACTTCAAAAACTAACCTTCTTCCCTCTTATTGCATATTGTATGTGTATATACCTAACTGAAGAAAGGAGGATTTCTCACATGTTTCCAAAATCCCCCATGAGACAAATGTATCCGAATCCAGGGCAGCAACCTTATACACCATATCCAATTCCACAACTACCACCGATGGCACAAAAAAAGAAAGGTTTTCTTGCTAAACTCTTTAAAAAACACGACCCAACCGAACCTTACATGCAAATGGTTCCGCCTTATCGACAAATAGAAGGACCGCCAATGATGCACCAGCAACCGCCACCTCAATATCGGCAGCAATATCAGCAACAATACCAACACCAATACCCGCAGCAATATCAACAGCAATATCAACCATACATGCAGCAGCATCCCGAGCAAATGATCCCTCCTCAAATGTATGAATCAAATGACACGCGCGGCGGTGCAGCAACTACAGCCACATCAAGTAGCGGCATCGGTAGTTTTTTTTCGAATTTAATTTCGAATCCAACTACTATGATAAATAATATCGAAAAAGTATCACAAGTCGTTCAATCTGTAAGCCCTGTCGTCGAACAGTACGGTCCCATTATGCGTAACCTACCAAGCATTGTTAAAATTCTCACCTCTGGAAAAAGTACGGAAGAAAATCCAACCGAAGATCAAACTGAAGACGTAACAGAAAAGGTTGAGGTAGCAACTCCACATCCTCCATCCAAAAAAAGAAAAAGAAAAAAAATGGTGATTGAGCCAGTCATAGAAAAAGAAGTACGAGAGGAGCCTGTTCAAAAAATAGCAACAAAACCAAAACTATATGTGTAACAATCCTTTGTTTTCTATCCACTCCTCCTTTATAATGTAAAAGACTATGCACAAAAGTATCCCTTGTTTAGAAGGAGAGGATTACTCATATGAAAATTGTTAAAATTTCCCCTCGTGGTTATTGCTACGGTGTTGTGGACGCGATGGTTATTGCACGTAACGCCGCATTAGATACATCATTACCAAGACCTATTTATATTTTAGGTATGATTGTTCACAACAAACATGTAACAGATGCATTCGAAGAAGATGGCATCATCACATTAGATGGTCCAAGTCGATTAGACATTTTAGATAAAATCGATTCTGGTACTGTTATTTTCACTGCACACGGTGTTTCTCCAGAAGTTAAACAACGTGCAAAAGAAAAAGGTTTAACAACAATTGATGCCACTTGCCCAGATGTTACAAAAACACATGACCTTATTGAAGCAAAGAAAGCTGAAGGTTACCATGTCATTTATATCGGCAAAAAAAATCATCCAGAACCAGAAGGCGCAGTTGGTATCGCACCTGATATCGTTCATCTTATCGAAAGAGCCGATGATTTAAAGACATTAGAAATTCCAACGGATAAAATTTTAGTTACAAATCAAACAACGATGAGTCAATGGGATGTTCAACATTTAATGGAGGACATTCAGAAGAAATTCCCAACAGCAGAATTCCATAAGGAAATTTGTTTAGCAACTCAAGTTCGCCAAGAAGCGGTTGCCAAACAAGCTGATGTTGCAGACTTAACAATTGTTGTTGGTGATCCGAAAAGTAATAACTCAAACCGTTTAGCACAAGTATCACAAGAAATCGCTGGTACGAAAGCATACCGCGTTGCAGACGTAAGTGAAATCAAATTAGAATGGCTACAAGGTGTCGAGAACGTAGCTGTTACAGCAGGCGCTTCTACTCCAACACCAATTACAAAAGAGGTTATCGCTTTCTTAGAGCAATATGACCCAATGAATCCTGCTACATGGGAAAGAGTTCGAAAAGTACCGTTACAAAAAATATTACCTCGTGTAAAAGTGAAAAAAGAACAATAATAAAAACCGTTGCCTATATGAGCAACGGTTTTTATTTTTCTTATACAAATGTAAATGGATCTGTATGTAATTGCGAAGCATGAATATGTACGTTCAGTTTCTTTGCATCTGCTTTTTCTTGTAATTGCTTTTGTACACCTTGCTTCATTACCTTTTCAACGTTATGTCCTGGGTCGACGATATTTAAACCGAGCATCATCGCATCATGGGCAACATGATAATACATGTCACCTGTTACATATACATCCGCACCTTTAAATTTAGCTTGATTGATGTATTTGTTACCATCGCCACCAAGTACAGCTACTTTGCGCACTTTATCATCTAATTTCCCAACAACTCGCGCACCCTTTACATCTAACGATTGCTTTACATGTTCCGCAAACTGTCCAAGTGTCATTTCTTCTTGTAAATATCCTATTTTTCCAAGCCCTAACGTTTCACCTTTGTTATCAAGTGGATACACATCATAGGCTACTTCTTCATATGGATGTGCTGTTACCATTGCTTTAATCACTTTTCGTTGTAGTGAAGCTGGAATAATCGTTTCGATTCGTACTTCTTCTACGCGCTCTAACTGTCCAGTTTCCCCGATATAAGGATTTGTCCCCTCTTGAGGTACAAACGTACCTGTACCCTCGCTATTAAACGTACAGTGGCTATAATTGCCGATATGACCAGCACCTGCGTCTCCTAATGCTTTTCGTACTTCTTCTGCATGAGTTTCAGGCACAAACACAACAATTTTTTTCATTTCTTCTGCATATGTCGGTGCCAAAACTTCTGTATTTTGCAATCCTAACGCCTCAGCCAGTAAATCATTTACCCCGCCCTTAGCAACATCCACATTTGTATGTGCTGCATAGATTGCAATATCATTTTTCATACACTTTTCAATAATTTTCCCATACGCCTTATCTGTATGGATCGCTTTTAGCGGGTTAAAAATTAAAGGGTGATGCGCAATAATGACATTCGCTCCTAATTGAATTGCTTCATCCACAACTTCTTCCGTTACATCTAACGCAATTAATACGTGCTGCACGGGTTTATTAAGCGCTCCAATCTGCAGCCCAATCTTATCTCCTTCCATCGCCAAATGCTTCGGATACATACTTTCAAATAACGAAATAATTTCATGGCCATTTGGAATTTTACTCATGATAAAACCTCCCCTATCATTTTCATTTTCGCTTCTACTTCCGCACGCTTCGCTTTTGTTTCTTCAGAATCAGCCGCACGTTCTAACTGTTTTAAAATATTTTGGAAGTTTTTTAATTCTCCTTCCCACTTTTCAACGAAAGCTTCACTTTTTTCTTTCATTAAAAATGGTCCCATAAATAATTCAGCCTGTTTATTTTCAGAGTAAGGAACCGTGATATTTCCTCGCTCCCCTACTAAAATCTCGTAAATTTTCCCATCTTCTTTTACGATTTTTTCATGGATAAGCTCCCATCCATTCTCAATAAACCATTCACGAATGTGATGCGCTGCAATATTCGGCTGTAAAATTAAACGTGTTACACCTTCTAATTTTTCTTTACCACTTTCTAAAATATCACGAATTAACGCTCCGCCCATTCCGGCAACCGTAATTACATCTACTTCTCCTGGCGCGATAACAGCTAATCCATTCCCTTTACGCACATCTACTTTATCTTGTAAGCCACTTTCAGCTACAGTTGCCTGCGCAGAGCGAAATGGTCCATCTACAACCTCTCCAGCAACTGCTTTAGTAGCAATATTATTTATAATTGTATAACACGGTAAATACGCATGATCCGATCCAATATCAGCAACTGTAGATCCTACTGGTATTTCACGCACAACTTCTTCTAATCGTTTTGAAAGCTTTACTTCATTCATGTATTTCCATTACTCCTTCTCTTGTCAGTCTGTCTCCATGATAATGAATTTATAGTAGTTGTTGCAAGCCTATAACAACAATTCACATCTCTATCATTCATCGTATTTGAGAAAATATAGAAAAACAAGCCCTTTGCATAAGCAAAAGGCTTGTCATACGGAACTTTATTTTTTCTTTGATAACCAATCAGCTACTTTAGCGGCTTGATCAGCTGGAACTATATTGGCAGGCATATTGCCTTTTCCTTTCGAAAGAATTTCTTTAATTTCATCCTTTGAAAGTTTCCCACCAATTTTTTGTAAATTAGGTCCTACCGCCCCTTGTAACTGATCACCGTGGCAGCTCGTACAGCTTTGCTTCACAATATCCTCTGGCTTGGATGCTGTTTGTGCTGGTTTCCCGCCATTTTTTGCATCAGCTAACTCTTTAGATTTATTTAGCCCCTGAAATGAAAATACAAACATAACGATAATACCTAATGCTGCAATAAGAGCGAACGGAATCAGCGGATTACGTTTCATATCTCTTCTCCCCCCTCTATACCCCTAAATAGTTAGATGATTCAGTCATTTCCATTGTACTTGAAAACGCTCTATCAGAAAAGAGTAAACTACTAATCGTTAAAAATATTCCATAAATTCAGTTTATTGTTTTTTATTGTTATATCGCTTATTATTTCGATAATTATTAACGTTTCTCATCATATTTTTCACTTTTCTACATATATTTTTGTATAGAATAAACAAAATTAATCGAAAAATCGAAAAATGAGCATTTGCAAATCAAAAGACAATTCTGTAAAATAAATTACAAGAAATTGTAATCGTTGCTGACAGCTAAAGTTTAACAAAAATTAACAAAATAAAAAAGTTTACTTCACAAAAGTGAAGTAAACTTAAAGGTAGCCTATTCTAAGAAATCCTTAAGGCGCTTACTACGGCTTGGATGTCTCAATTTACGTAGTGCTTTTGCTTCAATTTGACGGATACGTTCTCTCGTTACGCCGAATACTTTCCCAACTTCTTCAAGCGTACGAGTTCGTCCATCATCTAAACCAAAACGAAGACGTAGAACATTTTCTTCACGATCTGTTAGTGTATCTAACACATCTTCTAATTGTTCTTTTAGCAATTCATACGCTGCATGGTCCGCAGGCGATGTTGCTTCTTGGTCTTCAATGAAATCACCTAAATGGGAGTCATCTTCTTCACCAATCGGTGTTTCAAGAGAAACTGGCTCCTGTGCAATTTTTAAGATTTCACGTACTTTTTCTGGAGCAAGATCCATTTCTTCACCAATCTCTTCAGGAGATGGTTCACGTCCTAAATCTTGTAATAATTGACGTTGTACACGAATTAACTTATTAATCGTTTCAACCATATGAACTGGGATACGAATTGTTCTTGCTTGGTCTGCAATCGCACGTGTAATTGCTTGGCGAATCCACCAAGTTGCATACGTACTAAATTTGAAACCTTTACGATAATCGAACTTTTCAACCGCTTTAATTAGACCCATATTCCCTTCTTGAATTAAGTCTAAGAAAAGCATACCACGGCCCACGTAGCGCTTTGCAATACTTACTACAAGACGTAAGTTTGCTTCTGCAAGACGACGTTTCGCTTCTTCATCGCCTTCTTCAATACGCGTTGCAAGTCGAATTTCTTCTTCTGCAGATAGTAAATCTACACGACCAATTTCTTTTAAATACATACGAACAGGATCGTTGATTTTAACCCCTGGTGGTACGCTTAAATCATTGAGGTCGAATTCTTCTTCCGATTTTGCTATTTGGCGATTATTAGGGCCTTCGTCGTTGTCATTGTCGCCAACTAAGTCGATCCCTTGTTCACCTAAATATTCATAGTATTCATCCATTTGATCGGATTCAATTTCAAATCCATTCATGCGTTCTGCAATCTCTTCATATGTAAGAACGCCACGTTTTTTTCCGAGCTCAGTGAGTTGTTCTTTCACTTGCTCAAGGGTCATTTCAGTTTCAATTTGTTTAGAACGAGCTGGTTTGTCAGCCATCTGTTCCCCTCCTTACGCGAGATACAAACATTCATTATACTAAAAATTTATCAAAAAAGCTATTTTCTCGCTTTTTGATTTTGTAAATATGCTACATAATATTTAGCAGCCTCTACAGGATCTGTCTTTTCCATTTGTTTTATCTTGAAGATGATTTCCATCTTTTCAAGTTTTTCTTGATGACGTCTAAGCGTCTCCAAATGGCCTTGTAACACTTCTTCTGTGTATTCTGGATTAATAAATTCATCCGTCGAAATATCAGTAATAATATTTTTCAACTTTTCATCAGAGAGCCAACTTAAAAATGTTCCGACTGAAGGTTCATTTCCCTTTTCATAATATGCGTATAGTTCATATAAAATCCCTTTATGTTCTTCTGTATGAAAATCTTCTATGTGGGATTCCATACGAACGGCCACTTCTGGACTTTGCAACATATGGTAAATAATTTCTCTTTCAGCCCTTTCAAAACCTGTTAACTTCGGTTTTGCTTGAACAATTTGAGACGGTTTAGAAACCTGCTTTACTTGTTTTTGTTGTACCTTTTGTTCTTTGCGATATTGGTGCAATTGATTCAAAAGTGTTTCCATTGAATACGAAAATTCTTGCGATAATGACTTCAAATATGATTCTGCCTGCATCGCATCCTGTAACAACGATAACTCTTTTAAAACACTTTTCACATACTCTTCTTTGCCCGACTCATCTTGCAAATTTTTCCCTAAACGCAAATGATTTATTTTAAAACCAACAAAACTTATACTTGATTTCACAAGATTTTCAAAAGCAGTTGTCCCATATTGTTGCACATATTCATCAGGATCAAGCTTATCTGGCAAGGATGTAACTTTCACTTGGCAACCAACTTGCAACAATAATTGCCCTGCTTTCATCGTCGCTTCTCGCCCTGCTTTATCACCATCATAGCAAAGAACAACAGTTTCAACGTTACGTCGCAGAAGTTTTGCTTGTTCTTCAGTTAAAGCCGTTCCCATTGTCGCAACGGCTTCTTCCACACCACTTTTCACCGCAGCTAGTACGTCGGCATACCCTTCAAAAAGGACCACTTGCCCACGTTTTCTAATAAACGGCCTTGCTTGGTGGAAGTTATACAACAATTTACTTTTGTGAAAAATTGGTGTTTCTGGGCTATTTAAATATTTCGGAGTGTCATCTCCTAATGCCCTTCCACTAAACGCTATCACTTTACCTTGTAACGTATAGATTGGAAACATAACTCTTCCACGGAAGCGATCATAATGACTACCATCCTTCTCGCTCCTTATGAGAAGACCAGCTTGTTCCATACTAGACAACGATAAACCTCTTTTTTGTAAAATTTTCGTTGCTGCATCCCAAGCAGGTGACGCATAACCAATTTCAAACTTCTCAATCATCTCTTTTGTAATACCACGTTTTAACAAATACGAAAGTGCTTCATTTCCTTCTTCTGTATTTACTAATAAATGATGATAATACTTTTTCAAAAGTTCATGAGCCTGTTGCATGATGACAGTGTCATCAGATATGTCTTCTTGTTGTCCTTGCCCTGATGTATACTCTGCAACCGCAATTCCATTTCTTTCACCTAGCTTTTGAACAGCTTCGGTAAAAGCCAGTCCTTCCATTTTCATTAGAAAGGAAAATACATTTCCACCTTCTCCACATCCGAAGCAATGAAAAATTTGCTTATCAGATGAAACAGAGAATGAAGGAGAATTCTCACCATGAAACGGACAAAGGCCGAAATAGTTACGTCCCTGTTTTCTAAGTTGAACGTATTCACCAATCACTTCGACAATATCGGATGATGTCCGAATTTGTTCAACAACTTCTTCAGGAATTCTGTTCCCCATAACTCCATCTCCGTGTCGTATTTTGTATTCGATATAAATTAAAAAATTCCTTTATAATTCGACAATATTTTTTCTAAACTTATTAGAAAATGTTGTCGATCACGTTATCAAGCGATTTTGCAGACCCTTTTCTGCGTAACTTCGCAGATACGTACCTACTATATAAAATTGTATCCATTTGCTCATCTATTACAAATGTACCTCATGGAGACAATACATATGCACTTTTTCACAAGAAGACTAGCAAGCACCATATCCTATGTGATCACGAGATCTGTTTTTTGCATGTTGATACATATAAAGAAATCAACTTTTGCTTATTCAGCATCTACATAGATCCAAATTCCCTCGCTGCTTCCTTAAACGATGAGCATACGATGTGACAAACAAAATTTTGACATGAAATTTCGTTCCAACTCGCACAATTGTCAGCCTTCACAGTATATGCATCTGCATCAACTCATACCATATTGATGTTTTGCATATTTCTGTATTCTACATCCCTTCTGCGAATCCTTCCATAATGTGCGTTTTCTTGTATAGATTTTGTCGATTTAACGTAATTACATGTCATTTCTTAAATCCTATCCCTAGTTTATTCTGAAAAATTAAAGTCTAAACGTAAAATATAGGTTTTTATCACAATTTTTTATTATAATATATTTTCTTCAACTACGCTACATATCCCTTTATTTTTTCATCTTCTATTTCAGGATAGCGAAACCCTACTTTTAACATAATAAAAAGACAGAAGAATATAAGTATAACCACTTCACTATCATCTATTACGAAATCAGTAGGCACTGTGTTTCTCACGAGCGAAAAAAGCACATTCACCTTTGGTAAATGTGCTAAAACATTTTTTGGTTTTGCACTGCATTCACAATAATGTTAGCTGTTTCTTCAATCGCTTTGTTCGATACATCAATTACTTGACAATTTATTTTACTAACTACATTCTCAAAGTGATCAATCTCTTCTTTAATACGATTAATATTGGCATATGTTGCTCCATCACTTAGTCCAAGTGATTTCAATCGCTCTTTTCGAATATGATTTAACTTCTCTGGCGTAATTTTCAAACCGAAGCATTTTTCTTTAGCCACTTGATATAATTCTTCAGGCGGATCTACTTCTGGTACTAGTGGTACGTTGGCAACTTTCAAACGTTTGTTATGAGCTAAATATTGAGAAAGTGGTGTTTTTGATGTGCGCGAAATCCCAATTAACACGATATCTGCTTTTAAAATACCACGTGCATCTCTACCATCATCATACTTCACAGCAAACTCAATCGCTTCAATCTTTTTAAAGTATTCTTCATCTAATCTACGAACAACACCAGGCTCATATCTAGGCACTTGCCCTGTAATTTCTTCAATTTGATCGATTAGAGGGCCGATAATATCATATGCCTCTACACCTTCTTTTGCAGCCTCTGTCACTAAATATTGGCGCATGTCAGGCTTTACTAACGTAAAACAAATAAGTGCTTGATTGCTCTTAGCAATCGAAATCACTTCTTTTAATGTCCCTGTATCTTCTACATACGGCACACGTCTAATATCAGGAGCAAATGGGAATTGCCCCATTGCTGCTCGAACAACCAAATCAGCCGTTTCTCCTACAGAGTCAGATACGACATATACGATTTTATTATCCATTACATTACCTCACTTTAAACAAATTACACTTATTCGTTATTTACTAAGTTTACAAACGCACGTGTAATATTTGTTTTTGTAATTCGTCCAACCACTTCTAAACCTTGTTTCGTATCTTTTACAACTGGCATCGCATCAATCTGTCTTTCTATTAATTCCATCGCAATATCATATAAAGAATCTTCTCTACGACACATCGCAATGTTTGGCATCCTTGTCATGATAATATTAACCGGAAGTGAGGTTAAATCCTGCTTCCCTAAGCTAGCTCGTAATAAATCTTTACGAGATACAACGCCTACTAATAGAGTCGATTGATCTACAACGAATAATGTACCTACATCCTCTAAAAACATAGTACAAATCGCATCGTATACCGATACATTTTTATCAATTACAACCGGTCTAGATTGATAATCTTGTACTTTAATTTTCTTAACAGCTTCAGATAATAACTGCCCCCCAGTTTTACCCGTATAAAAATAACCTACGCGTGGACGTGCTTCTAAATAACCAGCCATCGTTAAAATTGCTAAGTCTGGTCTTAGCGTTGCACGTGTTAATCCCAATTGCGCAGCAATTGACTCCCCTGTAATAGGACCGTGATCTTTTACAATCTGAATGATATGTTCTTGCCGTTTATTCAGCTCTATGATAATCACCACCTTTAATGCACAACGAAAAAAGTTATACTATCTCTTAAATATTATATACTAAATATGCTATTCGAAAAAGAAAGGATGTAAAAAGGACCGTATACGGCCCCAAATTATATTTGAAACTTATCAAGTTGTTCTAAGAAACGTCTTGATTTCAAATAAATCCCGCAATATTCATCATAATATGTATTCAATACTAAACGCATTTGTTTTTTTGTACTATCCTTCACTGATACATTGCCAAGTCTATGTAAATCGAAGTGGTAGAAAAGACGCAATAATTTATGAACGGCTTCCCCCACTGGTATACGATACTGATCTTGCTCAGCATGACGTGAGCACAGAAAACCGCCCTCCCTAACAGAGAAGGCGACAAAATCTGTTTCTTGATGACAAATCGCACATGTATCAAAGTACGGGCGCATCCCTAATACCGGAAGCATTTTCGTTTGATAAATTAATGATAATACTTCTGGATCAACACCCTCACACATATAATGCAACGTTTGATATAACATTTCAAATAAATATGGATTATGTTTTTTATCTTCTGTTGCTTTATCAGTTAACTCAACAATAAATGATGCATAAGCAGTTAAAAATATATCCTCGCGAATTTCTTTCATAGTTGAAATAATCTCGCCTTGTTGCAAAGTTCCAAGTCCAGATCCCATTTGAATAAGAAAATGACCATGTGTCATAAGTTGCGAAACAGATGCTAACCGGCTTTTCGGTTTTTTCGCTCCTCTTGCCATTGCACTTACCTTACCCAATTCTCTTGAGAATATTGTAACAATCTTGTTCGTTTCTCCGTAATCTGTCGTACGGATAACGATGCCCTCAACTTTTTGAAACATGTTCGTCACCATCCAAGGTTTGAACAAAACGGGTCAAGAAATTGGAGAGTCTAGATGCGCTAGCTCCTCTTCATGTTGATCCATCTCATCGTTTACGTCTTTTTCCATTTCTTTCAAAAGCAAATACGTCTCAATGCTTCCTGTTTTGGAGAAAAACTTCCAGGTAAAATCTAGCATAAGAATCCACCTTTCTCAATAAGCGTAGCCTATAAACCAATTTCCTTTGTTGTTATTAAATTGACCCATTTTGTCCATTTTCATGTGAGAAAAATTTTTCCTAATTTATCAAAACTCATAAAAACCAATAATCAGCGGATGAACAAAACATCCGCTGATTACAGCTTTACTCTATTTTAATACTCGTCTTCGCGGAAACCAAGGTCACGAAGCTGAGACATTTTATTTCGCCAATCTTTTTGCACTTTTACCCATACTTCTAAAAATACTTTAGAACCAAGTAATGCTTCAATATCAAAACGAGCTCGCTTACCGACTTCTTTTAACATCTTCCCTTGTTTTCCGATAATAATCCCTTTTTGCGACGGACGTTCAACAACAATCGTTGCATTGATATAAACTGCCCCGCCTTCGCGTTTTTGAATTGCATCGATAACAACAGCCACAGAATGCGGCACTTCTTCACGTGTTAAATGTAGTACTTTCTCACGAATAAGCTCTGCAATAATAAATCTCTCCGGATGATCCGTTACTTGATTATCCGGGTAGTATTGTGGTCCTTCCGGTAAATACTTTTTAATTGTTCCAATTAGAGCTTCCACATTATTACCGTCTAATGCAGAAATTGGTACGATTTCTGCAAAGTCATGTAATTTGCGATATTGATCAATTAGCTCTAATAATTGTTCTGGGTGAACTTGGTCAATTTTATTAATAACTAAAAATACTGGTTGTTTCGTTTCTTTTAACTTCTCGATGATGAATTCTTCACCACGACCAAAGCCTTCGACAGCATTCACCATAAACAGAACGATATCAACTTCTTTTAATGTCGTTTGCGCCATCTTCACCATGAAGTCGCCTAGTTTATGTTTCGGTTTATGTATTCCTGGTGTATCAATGAAAATTACTTGTGAATCATTTTCTGTATATACGCCTTGAATTTTATTACGAGTTGTTTGTGGCTTGTCACTCATAATAGCAATTTTTTGACCAATAATACGATTTAAAAATGTAGATTTCCCAACATTCGGTCTGCCAATAATAGAGACAAAACCTGATTTATAACCTTTTCTATTCATGTAAATCCTCCGCTAAAAATGCTCCTGGTAACAATTCTCCGACTGTTGTCTCTTGAACGTCACCATGTAAATTTGATAAGTATACTTTCGTATCCTGTTTACATAATTCTACCATAACTTGTCGACATGCTCCACAAGGAGGTACTGGACGCTTCGTATCCGCCACAATTGCGATAGCTACAAACTCTTTATCTCCTTCAGAAACCGCCTTAAATAAAGCTGTTCTTTCTGCACAGTTACATAAACCATATGATGCATTCTCAACATTACATCCACGATATACTTTTCCATCGCGCGTTAATAATGCTGCACCTACTTGAAATTTAGAATATGGTACGTACGCTTGTTTACGCGCTTCGATTGCTTCTTGAATTAATTGTTTACTATTCATATTCCCGCATCCTTCCTGTTCCCAGCTGTGAATAGATACACTCTCTTATTAAAGGCCTTTACGGCACCTTCAAAGCTTAATAAAAGCTTTGGAATGCAACTATACCACATACGGTAAAAAGATAATAGCACCAATTATAACGGCTATTATCGCAAACAATAAAACCGCTCCTGCTGCGACATCCTTTGCGACTTTCGCAAACGGATGTATATCAGCAGTCGCTAAATCTACTGTTTTTTCCACAGCCGTATTTACCATCTCTAAGCTCATTACAATTCCTATTACAATAAGTAATATCATCCACTCTACCTTCGTAATATGGAAATAAAAGCCGCAGCATATAACAATGACTGCGGCTACATAATGAATTTTCATATTTCGTTCATGACGAAGACAAAAGAATACACCTGCTATAGCATATCCAAAACTATCTATAAGTTTTCCTTTTTTCATCGTCCTAATCCAAATGCTTCTAAAATTTCTTTTTGTCTTCCAAACATTTCTTTTTCATCCTCTTCTGTCATGTGGTCATAACCAAGCAAATGTAAAAAGCCATGTAACGCTAAAAAGCCAAGTTCACGATCAAAAGAATGTCCATACTCTTCAGCTTGTTCTTTCGCTCTCGGAATAGAAATAATAAGGTCACCTAACATACGCGGCATTTCTGCGCCCACAATTTCCATTTCTCCTTCTCCCATTTCTTCCATAGCAAAAGAAATGACATCAGTAGGCTGATCTTTATCTCGGTAATCACGATTAATCTCGCGAATGCGTTCGTTATCTACAAATGTCACTGATAACTCCGCACCATCCTCTATTTTTTCCATTTGAGCTGCTTTTCCTAATATCTCACGAATTAAATTCACATATTCTTCTTTCACTTCTTCTGTTTCATCAATGAAATCAATTAATAAACTCATTCTTTCTCCTTTTCTTCCGGTGGTTCCGGATATGTAATACGCGAATGGAAAATACCATTTAACGTTTCACATAACGTTTTTCCAACGATTTGTAGTTCCTTAAATGTCAAATCACATTCACTAAATTGCCCATCTTGCAGGCGATCTTTAATAATACTTTGTACTAAATTATTAATTTGCTCTGGCGTTGGGTGATTCATAGAACGTACCGCCGCCTCAACACTATCCGCAATACCAACGATTGCCGATTCTTTAGAAGTTGCTTTTGATCCCGGATATCGGAACATCTCTTCTGTATATTTTTCTTTATCTTCTTTAATCGCCTTATAATAAAAATATTTCAAGAGCGTTGTACCATGGTGTTGTCCAGCAATATCAATAATTTCTTGCGGAATATGGTATTCTTCGAGCATCTTTACTCCATCGGTTACATGAGCAATGATAATATCTTTACTCGTCACAGGATCTAATTTATCATGTGGATTCTCAATTCCCATCTGGTTTTCAATAAAGAATTGCGGTTGTACTGTTTTTCCTACATCATGATAATACGCCCCTACACGCGCTAATACACCATTTGCTCCAACTGCTTCACAAGCTGCCTCAGAGAGATTCGCTACCATTACACTGTGATGATATGTTCCTGGCGCTTCTAATAAAATTCTACGCAAAAGCGGATGATTCGGACTTGATAATTCCATAAGCTTCATACTCGATACAATTCCAAGTCCACTTTCTAAATATGGTAATATCCCCATAGCCAAAACGGATGAGATAATTCCTGAAAGGGAAGCCATTAATAATTGCGTACCAATTTCAAGAGGTGAAAAATTCCCATTACGTAATAATAATAACGCCGCCAAGACGACTACATTTAAGATAGATACGAGTATACCAGCTTGTAAAATCATCGTACGACGATTTTTTTCTCTTAAGAAAATACTCACTGATAATGAACTTAATAACACATAAATACCCACACTATAATTTAGTGTACTTGTTACTCCTTCATTAAACATAATACTTCCGCACACAGAAAAAATCATACTTGTTAAAAATACAAATCGATCGCCAATCATTAGTTTTACAAGTATCGTTCCCATCGCAACTGGGACAACATACGCAATTCCTGCATATTCAAGCTTTTGAAACAAACTAATAATTTTCATTAAAACAATCGTGATAGACAAAATTGTAATATACGCTAAAATGTACGGTTTGTCTTCTCTTTTCCGCTGTAAAAATAATTCAAACTGCTTATGCATAAAGTATAGTAACACACCAATGAGCACAGCTAATCCAACATAAGGCTGAAAACTATTACCTTTCTCTAATAAACCGACTAATTTCAACTGATTATACATATCACTTGAAATTGTTTCACCTTCTCTAACAATAACTTGTCCTTGAAGAATATAAACAGGTGGAACTAAATCTTCTTCTGCTTTCTTCTTCTCTTTCGTTACAGCAGGATCATAGAAATAATTTGCTGTAATCGCATATGATCCTAGTGCATTCACAGCTTCTTTCAATCCGCTATTCACATTCAGGCTTTTCATTTCATTAACAAATCGCTCTTTCGCTGCCATTTCTTCGGACATTTTAATATTTCCACCCATGATAACGCTAACAGACGTTAAAGCCGCATTCTTTGCTAATTCTAATTGATCCGGTTCTGCATTAATAAAGTATAATAAATTCTCATCCGATAATTCCTTCGTTAAATTAGATGGCAACTTCTTCTTCAACTTTTCTAATTTATTCGCATCGGTCATCTTTTTTTGCTCTTCAGGTCCAGCAGCTTTCATCTCCTGAATTACTTCATTCACCTTAGCAAAAACATCATTTACAATATCTACTCTATTTTGTTTATATTCACTTCTATATGTATATTGATCCCCGACTTTTTGAGCGGCCTCTTGTTTTTTTCTTTCCGTTATAACCTTATCTTCAATTTTAATAGGAGAATGAATTGTTTTTTTCGCAATAGAATACATATCAACATCTAATTGCTCTGGTTTCACATTATTCATAAGTGCAAAAAATAGCACTGCCCCTAATAAAACGTAAGAAATCCAACTTAGTTTTTTCGAATGTTGTAAATTACGAAACCACTTAGAAATTTCTTGAGATCTTAACATGATTTCAATACCTTCTCCTCTCTAGAAATAAAGTGAAACTATTTATAGCTTTCATTTCTTCTAGCCAACGATACTTTTAGGTAACATTTTTATACACCAGTACCTATAGTTTATTTCTCTTATCTTTTATGATAGTAAAAAATATGCCGTTCGCCAACCTTAATACAAAAAGAAATGATCCTGACAAATAGGATCATTCCATTTTATCATATGCCTCAATAATACGTTGTACCAGTGGATGCCTTACAACGTCCGTTTGTTCTAACGTAATGAATGAAAGACCTGATACACCAGATAAAATGTTAGCAGCTAGCGTAAGCCCTGATTTTACCCCTTTTGGTAAGTCTACTTGTGAGGGATCCCCCGTAATAACCATTTTAGAACTAAAACCTAATCTTGTTAAAAACATTTTTATTTGTGCACCCGTTGTATTTTGCGCTTCATCTAAAATAACAAATGAATCATCGAGCGTACGTCCTCTCATATAAGCAAGAGGCGCGATTTCAATTACACCTCTCTCCATCATACGCTGCGTATATTCTTGTCCAAGAATATCGTGCAGAGCATCATACAATGGACGTAAGTACGGATCTACCTTCTCTTTCAAATCACCTGGTAAAAATCCTAAACTTTCTCCAGCTTCTACAGCCGGTCTCGTTAAAATGATTTTCTTTACATACCCTTGCTTTAAAGCTCTTACAGCCATTACTACAGCTAAGTATGTTTTCCCAGTCCCGGCAGGTCCTATTCCAAATACAATATCATTTTTCTTCATTGCATGAATATATCTTCTTTGTCCCATCGTTTTTACACGAATGGATTTACCTTTTGCCGTTTTAAAGATTTCTTCTTCATATAACTCTTCAAATTGAGCAATTTTCCCTTGTTGTGCGAGCTGAATTGCATACGCAACATCTCTTTCTGTAATTGACACACCTTTTCGAATAACAACAAGTAGTTGTTGTAAGATTTTTTCTACGAGTGTCACAGTTTCAACTGCTCCAGATGCATGAACAGTTTCACCTCTAGTTACGATTGATACATTCAGTTCCCGTTCAATTACTTTCAAATGAGCATCATTGACTCCAAAAAGAGCGATTGCTTCGTTAGTATTTTCCAATTGTTGGTTCATTTCTACTAATTGTTCTGCCATTACTCAGTCTCCTTGAATATCGGATTCGGATATTGGTTGTGGCTCTGCAATATTTTCAATCACAGTATAATGCAAAGTGACTTTTAGTTGATCCGCCTCAACCTCTTTACTCAAAATCTTATCACTTACAATCATAGCATGTTCATCCAATTTTTTCTTTAGTTCTTTTTCAGCCATTTCTTTCGCTACTTTCATTGCCTGTTTTTCTGTATATTCTCGGTTCGCCTCTTCCTCTTCTCGCACTATATCTTTTTCATATGCAATCGGCAGTGTAAAACCAAATAATTTCACATCATGTTTTACACTTTCCGTACGGGAGCGTTTATACTTATCATGCTGAAATCCCCATATTTTTATTTTCGTACTCCCAAATGTAAGATAATGCTCATTATACGTATTACCAGTATATACTTGAAATTGCGTCTTGAGTGGTACATTCACCTCAGATGTGTACCACGTTTCTCCATATACAATACCTTTCGCCGAAACAATCGTTGGACTCTCCTCATTACCGTATATCCCTGATACGAGAAGCTGACCTTTTTCTACATGATCATTTTTTAAAACGACTGGTTTTCCAACTTCAACAAATGTTTTTGTAACAATCGCTTCTTTTTTTGCCACTAAATTTTGCGGCCTTTGTTCTTTTTCTTTTTTCGGCTCATTTTTTTCAACGATTTTAAAATGGTACGTCGTTCCCCTTACTTCTAGTCCTGCCCAAGTAATCGCATTAATATTGTCCGTCAAATGACGTTGTACATCTTCTACACTAGGCATTTGGAATTGTAATTTTCCTTTTTTAATACCCATTTTGTCCAATTCTTTCATCAATATATATTCTGTTTCAGGTTTCGCTCCTGTAATTTCAATTTTCCAAACCATATTCGATAATGCAATCATGCCAAAGAAGAAAATTAAAAAACCAATTAAGAATCCACTATTTTTAATTAAGCGCTTATTCCAAAATGGAAAACCGTAACGCCCAATAAAATATAGTTTACACTCATTTTTTCTATAAATCGGCTTTATTTTTTTCACATCTCGTAATAGCATACAAAAAACTAACGTTTCATCGGCAATTTTCTTAACGTCCCAAACTAATAATTTTCTACGCACACATTCGTTAACGAACCGCTCCGCTCCTCTACCTTCAATTCGTACCTTTACATATCCAAGCCACTTTATAAACCATTTATTTTTCATCTACTACCTTCACTACCTTTCCAAAAGTAGACACACTACTTTTCACTTTAATTAGCAAAATAGCTCGTACGAAAATGAAATAAAGAGTTTTATTTTCCATAAATAGCGGGATAAAGTGAGACTTTAATCAGCCCTCACCGATCGGACTTTAACGGACAGCCCGACCCCCACCTAACTTCTTTGCTTTCGCTGAATTTTGAGGCGTAGGCTTACTGCCCATGAAAGCGGGATAAACTAAATAGTAGGAGCAAATCATTAGAATAAAGAAGAAAAACTTCACATACGGAAGTTTCCCTTACTTCTCTTTCTGTTCGTCTTCTAAAAACGTCACTTGCTCAATTATCCCTTCAAGCAAAAGTTCTTCCGGAAGGATTGTTTTAATAACAAAGGACTGCCCCTTAATTAATAACTGACCATGCTTTAACAACAATCTTACTTCTTTATCTGAAAACACTAATAAACCTCGATGATTTTCTATATAGATATGCACTTGCCCAACAAGCGTGATCCGAGGTAGATCCATTAGCACATCCACTGGTAGGTCTATTTGCTTCGTTAACCAATTCTTCATTTGTTCTAATTTTTTCATCCCAAAAGACCCCCTCTCATCCCATATGTATGAAAAAAGAGCTTGTAATATCACGTCCAAACTGAAAAAAAGCATAAAAAAACGTCTCATAAGAAATGAGACGTTTTTTTATGCTAATAGCTGGATAACCAGCTTATTCACAAGCGATCCATCTGTTTTACCTTTTACTTTCGGCATAACAGCAGTCATCACCTTGCCCATATCCGCTTTAGAAGTCGCACCAACTTCAGAAATAACTTGCTTGATTATATCAACTAGCTCTTTTTCCGTTAATTGCTCCGGCAAATATGCGCTTAAAATCTGAATTTCACTTTGCAGTTTATTAACAAGGTCTTCACGACCAGCTTTTTTAAATTCAAGGAGGGAGTCCTTATGCTGTTTTACTTCACGAGCTAAAACTGTTAGTTCCTCTTCTTCAGTAAGAGTATGCTGTAGTTTAATACCTTCATTTTGTAAAGCAGCCTTAACCATACGAATGACGGTTAATTTTTCTTTTTGTTTATTCTTCATCGCTTGTTTCATATCATCGTTTAAACGACCGAGAAGACTCATAACTTACACCCTCTCTTAGAATTTACGCTTTCTTGCCGCTTCAGATTTCTTCTTACGTTTTACACTTGGTTTTTCATAAAACTCGCGCTTTCTTGCTTCAGCAAGTGTACCAGTTTTAGAAACCGATCTTTTAAAACGGCGAAGTGCATCCTCCAAAGACTCGTTTTTACGAACGACTGTTTTTGACATTCTCTTTCCCTCCCTCCGAAACATCACACTTACATACTAACTCCAGCATGCAAAAAGAAACACTTCTTCAGCATGTCTTTTACGATTATAATACATTTTATCACTTCAGGTCAACTATTTGGCAGAATAAAAGAAGAATAGATGCTCTTCCTTTTTCAAAAACTATGCAGATAGCTGTTATCCTTTCCCCTGAAGGCAAACTATATTTTTATCATTACACCTTTTTTCATGCAGGAACGTACGAAACAACTACTCATTTCATACATTTTCAGTACTTAACTTCTCCACTAAAAAAGAAAGCATGCAAATCGTTTCCGTTTGCATGCTTTTTTATCCCGATTGGTCCGGGCTAATAATGAGCGGGGAATGAATCCCACGCTCATTAAAGTTTCACTTTATGCGCTTGCTGATTCCTTTTTCACATCATCTTCAAGGACACGAACAAATTGCGCTTCGTTATATGGATAACCAGCTTTTGTGATTTTTACTTTCACTAGTTTACCGATTAATTCTTCTGATCCTTCAAATACAATTTTCAAGTAGTTATCTGTATAACCTACATATAGGCCTTCACGGTCGCCCTCTTTAAATTGTTCTTCTGGAATAATTTCAAGTACTTCTCCTTCAAACTGTGATGCATACTCTTTCGCTAATTGATTAGATAGTTCAATTAAACGGTGAACACGATCATTCTTCACATCTTCAGGAACTTGATCTTCCATACGCGCTGCAGGTGTTCCTGTACGTTTTGAGTACGGGAATACGTGCAACTCAGAGAAGCGATTCTCTTTAATGAAATTGTATGTTTCCATGAATTCTTCTTCTGTTTCACCTGGGAAACCAACGATTACGTCTGATGTAATCGCAAGACCTGGTAACGCTTCTTTCAAACGATCTAAGCGCTCTTGGAAAAATTCCATCGTATACTTACGACGCATACGCTTTAATACAGTATTAGATCCAGATTGCAATGGAATGTGTAAGTGACGTACAACTACTTCAGACTTATCTAACACTTCAATTACTTCATCTGAAATCTGACTCGCTTCAATAGAAGAAATACGAAGACGTTTTAATCCGTCTACTTCCGCTTCCATATCACGAAGTAATCCAGCTAAGTTATAATCTTTAATATCTTCACCGTATCCACCTGTATGAATACCTGTTAATACGATTTCCTTATAGCCTGCATCTACTAATTGCTGCGCTTGTTTAATAACTTCTTTCCCATCGCGAGAGCGCATTAAACCACGCGCCCAAGGAATAATACAGAATGTACAGAAGTTATTACAACCTTCTTGTATTTTTAAAGATGCACGTGTACGGTCCGTGAAGTAAGGTACATCAAGTTCTTCATATACACGTGTTTTCATAATGTTACGCACAGCATTAATTGGCTGACGCTCTTTACGGAATTCTTCGATGTATCCTAACATCTTTTCACGATCTTGTGTACCAACTACAATATCTACACCTGGAATCGCCATAATTTCCGCTGGAGATGTTTGTGCATAACATCCTGTTACACAAATAACCGCATCTGGGTTTTGACGAACAGCACGTCTAATAACTTGACGACTTTTCTTATCCCCCGTATTCGTTACTGTACATGTATTAATAACATATACATCAGCTTTTTTTTCATATTCAGTTCTTTCATATCCACCTTGTTTAAACAATTGCCAAATGGCTTCTGTTTCATAGTGGTTTACTTTACAACCTAACGTATGGAACGCAACAGTTGACATTGATCATCACCCCATCAATTCAAAATGATACGAAGCAGCACTTAACGCGTATAACGGCGCCGTTTCTGTTCTTAAAATTCTTGGTCCTAAACTACATGGTACAAATTTATGTTCACGAAGCGCCGTAATCTCTTCCTCAGCCAAACCGCCTTCTGGGCCAAATACAATCAATAACTTTTGACCTGGTTTCATCATCGTTAAAGCTTTCGCAAAATTAGATTTCTCGCCCTGTTTCGCTTCCTCTTCGTAAGCAACAAGGCAAACATCATACTCACCACTCATTGACAGCAATTGTTTAAACGATGCTGGGGCGTGTACTTCTGGAATTTCACTTCTATGTGATTGTTCCGCAGCTTCTTTCACAATTTTTCTTAAACGCTCAACTTTTTTATCAGCTTTTTTTGCATCCCATTTTACGATAGAGCGAGATGCTTGAAATGGTAAGAATGCAGCTGCCCCAAGCTCAGTTCCTTTTTGAAAAATTAACTCTAGCTTGTCTCCTTTCGGCAGTCCACTTGCAATCGTCACGAAAACAGGAAGTTCACTTGACGCCTCTACCCATTCTACAATAGCCGTATTAATAAATTCACTGGTAATTTCATCAATTGAACATACGGCTGTTTTTCCGTTTACACAGCAATAAATGTGATCTCCAGCTGACATACGCATTACTCTTGCGATATGATGGACGTCATCACCTACAATGCGAATACTTGTCTCATTTACATATTTCTCTTCTACAAAATAACGTTGCATATAATCACCTTAGTAGAGTTTCGTTCCTTTCGTAAGCCAATACTTACGAAAAGAACGAAACGTTATCATTTTTCATATAACAAACGGCAAGTCCCTCACCTTATAGTGAGAGACTCCCCTTTTCATTATAGACTAAAATCTATATTACGCATTTCGTGCAATAATTGCTACCCAATCTTCCATTCGTAACACTTCTTCAATTGTAAATCCAGCTTTTTCTAACGCTTCAGAAATTACTTTTTCCTTCGCAGCAATAATGCCCGATGTAATAAATAATCCGCCTGACTTCACAACTCTCGCTGCATCTTCAGGGAATAATAGAATAATTTCTGCTAATAAGTTAGCTACGATTAAATCAACAGGACCTTCAATACCTTCTAAAAGACTATTTTGTCCAACAGATACAATATCATCTGTTTTATTTAAACGTACATTCATTTCTGCACTTTCAACCGCAACCGGATCTAAATCATATGCTTGAACAGAAGACGCACCTAATTTCGCTGCTGCAATACTCAGTACACCAGAACCTGTTCCTACATCAATGATCGTATCACCTTGCTGTACTGTTTTTTCTAAAGCACGGATACACATCGTTGTTGTCGGATGAGTTCCCGTTCCAAATGCCATACCTGGATCTAATTCAATAATTTTTTCTTCCGGAGAAGATGGTGTATATTCTTCCCAAGTCGGCACAATTGTGAATGTATCAGAAATTTGTACTGGATGGTAATATTTTTTCCAAGCAGTAGCCCAATCTTCTTCATTGACTTCGTTAACGGTAATATTTCCAGTACCAATTTCGATGTCGTAAGATGGAAGCACATCAATAGATGATTTTACACCTGCAATTGTTTCATGTAAAGAATCCGTTTGCGGGAAATATGCTTTTATTAATACACCTTCCGCCGGATACTCATCTGGGTTCAATGCATAAATTTCACCATATTGTTGCTCGCGCTCTTTCGTCAACTCTGCCGGATCCTCAATCGCAACTCCACTAGCACCAGCTTCATGTAAAATATGAGAGACAGCTTCTACTGCTTCTTCTTTTGTATGAATACTAATTTCTGACCATTTCACAATTTACCAACTCCATTTTTTATTTCCATTATTCCCCTTTGAAAGCACGTTTAAGCTTTCCGAATAAACTATCATCCTGCTCTTCTTGTCCTGCAAATTCACGCAATAAATCTTTTTGCTGTGAAGTTAATTTCGTCGGTACAACAACACGCACGACTACATATTGATCTCCTTGACCGTATCCACGTACGTTCGGAGCACCCTTTCCTTTTAGGCGGAATTCTGTTCCTGTTTGTGTTCCTGCTGGAATTTTCAGCTTCACTTTACCATGAACAGTAGGAACTTCTACTTCATCACCAAGTGCCATTTGCGCAAATGTTAATGGCATTTCACAAATAATGTGATCTCCTTCGCGCTCAAAGAATTCATGATTTCTTACATGAACAACAACATATAAATCTCCTGCTGGGCCGCCATTTACGCCCGCTTCACCTTTTCCAGATACACGGATTTGTTGACCATTATCGATACCTGCTGGAATTTTAACGTTGATTTTTTTACGTTTACGTACTTTACCAGAACCGTGGCATGTCGTACATTTTTCTTTAATGATTTGCCCAG
>NZ_JAKUFF010000060.1:0-28723 GCF_022663305.1 Bacillus cereus group sp. BfR-BA-01408
AGTTTAGAAATAAATTATAATGAAATAATTTTATTATGTAAACAATGAGCTGTTAAAGGTAGGTGTTGAGATGGGGTTGAATGAGTATATGCTTGAAACGTTTCCAAATTTAGAACTTAGACCACCTTTATTTTATAATGGGGATATTGGTATTCGCTTTAGATTAGGTGTGAACTATGATTGCACTAATATTTATGAAAACTGTCCATATTTAGAAGGCGTTTATAACAGAGCGATTACTTTATTTCAGTTTTTACATGCAACAGAAGATGATATTTACATTGTAGTGGATGTAGATGACTATGCAGACGGTGAAACTTTCAAACACAAATTGAATATCTTTTCTAAGTATGTAAAAGAGAAGTCTGATTTGTTTAAGTTACAGAAAAATACAATCCCTTATGTTTTTCCAGAAGACGATGAAGACGGGGGATATAAAACACATAGATATACTTTGAAATGTAAAGTTTCAGACTTGAAATACATTCCTATGATAAAAGCAATTTGTAATCAAGATATGGGGATAAAACCGCGTATTTTTCATAGGGTGTATTTCATAAATATTAACAAGAATACTATATTTCACATTTATGATGATAGAGGTTGTGATGTATTAGCTACCTCTCCTAATACAATTAGGGATATGTATCATACATATAATGATTGGATATTAGAATACGACAGAAATAAAATTGATAAAGTATTTAATTGAATGTAGTCTATTTTAAATGAGGGAAATACCATAGAGGTGTTTCCTTTTATTAATATGAAAATCAACATTTAAATTTGAAAGCACTTATTATAACGGTAAAGGGATTTGATGGTAATGTATTGAATTTGGGTAGAAACGGAAAAAGGAGATGAATAAATGACAATAATATATTTCGTTCGCCATGCCCATTCTACCTATACAAAAGAAGAACGGGAGCGTCCTTTATCTGAAAAAGGACACTTGGATGCAGAGAATGTAACAAGCTTATTAAAAGATAAACATATTGATGTAGTGATTTCTAGCCCGTACAAAAGAGCAGTTCAAACTGTACAAGGAATTGCTAATACATATGATGTATCGATACAAATAGAAGAAGATTTACGAGAAAGGTTATTAAGTTCAGAGCCAGTAGCAGATTTTAATGATGCGGTCCAAAAGGTGTGGGAAGATTGGGATTTTGCATACGAAGGCGGAGAATCGAATGATGTAGCGCAAAGGCGTGCTGTAATATGTATGCAAAATATATTAAAAAAATATGAAGGTAAGAATATTGTAATAGGAACTCATGGGAATATTATGGTATTACTCATGAATTATTTTGATTCAAAATATGATTTTCGATTTTGGAAAACAATTCGTATGCCCGATATATTTAAGTTGAATTTTCATAATGAGGATTTAGTTTCTGCCGAAAGGATAGAGAATACGGGTCATCAGATAAATAATTTGTAAAAGTTTATCAAAAAAAGAGGAAAGAGAGATGTTATTGTAGAAGTATGACTTTGTAACATAAAAAATATGTTAAAGGAGGCTGTTTACATGTTTGAGAAAGAGAAAGAAGGGCTTATTGAAGTTCACAACGTATATGAAATTGTACCACCAGATGGAACAATTATTGGTATGGCAACGGAAGAAGAAATGGAAATTGCTGCTGAACTAGAGCTGCAGTACTATGCCCATTCTCGTTTGTTAGAAGCAAATATTCAGTTAGACGGTTCCTCCTACAAAGAGTTGCTTCAGGAGTTCCAGGAGTACGAAAGAAAATCAATGAGCTTTTGGCGAGCAATACATAAGCGTTTAGCTGTGCCATGGGCATGGGTATTACGTATTGACGTTGCGAATGGCCCTATTTATGTAAGTAATGGGAATGCGTATTACGAAGAAATCGATGATGAAGAAGATTATGAATAGATAAGTAAGGAAGCAGCTTTAGTTGCTTCCTTTTTTTATTTTTAGGGAGTGAACCGCTTCAATGATAATATCTGGTCGATCATTTTCAATTCCGTGGCCAGCATGTTCGGCAAGTATATATTGGCTGTTTATTGAGAGTTGTAATTGTTCATGAATCAGTTCTTGCCACATTGCTTCAAGTTGTGTCGCTTCCTCTTTTTGCATGCCGCCCTCAGTCAACTGAGTAATAGAATATTGAGGGTCTCTACCGATAACGATTAAAGGTATTTCTAATGTTTTATAGAGTTCTTTTATTGAGCGAGCACAATTTTTCCACGTAGATAGTTCAGAAGCTGTCGCTTTATATAATGTAGGAGAGGTAGAAAATTCAATGTACTGTCTTGATTGGTTAGCGAGTATTGGCTTTAGTTCATTAGAAAGCATGTCTACATCCATTTTGGAGTATGTATTATATTTTTGAAGCCACATATCATCCGAATCAGTCTGATCAGAAATTGGTAAATGAAGTTCATCTAATCGGTGTAAGTTCATGGATGTAGAATCAACTAAAATAAGTGCTTGCAACTTATCTTCATGTAACATCGCAAAATGTTGTGCACATAAACCTCCATAGGAATGACCGATTAGAATGATTGGTTCGTGAATATCTAGTTTTTGTAGTAACATATGAAGTTCTTTTGTCGCTTGTAATGTAGTACGTGAATGATTCCTTAGTTCACTTTTTCCGTAACCTGGGCGATGGTAGGAAACGACTGTAAAGTGCTGTGAAAGCTTTTCTATAATAGGAAACCAATCATAAAATGAGCAAGTCATTCCGGTTTGAATGACTACAGTTTGTTCACTACTTCCTTTTATATATACTTCTATAGTTTGCCCCAATACCTCTACAAGTTTATAAATAGTAACCCCTCCTAACTAAGCTTGAAATAATTTTTGACAAGCGAAAACGATGCACCAGACACCTATACCGAACAGGACAGATGTGCTAAGTGAAAATGAGTTTTTTAGGCCAATATAGACGATAAATAATAGTAGTGCGGATGCAGGAAATCCATATAATACACCTATAGCAAATTGACTTAATTCTTGTTTGTTCCCGCCTTCGAAAGAAATCCAAAATAGGCTCAGTAAACTTACGAGAGGAAGGGCAGCGATAAAACCGCCAATCGTACTATAATGTTTAGCGACTTCAGTAATAACACCGATAATAAGTGCCGAAACGATTACTTTAACGAGGAAATGCATACTTTGCCTCCTTCGCTAATAACGAAAAAGCTCTTTCGATTACTTGTTGTTCTTCTTTCGATAATTGCGATTCTAATATTTTTATCTTTTCTTTATCTAGTAAAGTATGCTTTTCTAATACTTCAATGCCTTCTTTCGTTAAAGTAAGGTTCACAACTCTTTCATCTTGTTTGTTTCTTTCTTTCATGATATACCCTTTTTGAATAAGGCGCTTTACGTGTTCAGATGCTGTGTTATGAGAGAGAGTAAGCTCAGTAGCGACTTTTCCAATTGTTATATCTTTCTCACGAGAAATGATTTGTAAAATACGAATGGCTTGGTGAGAAAGGTTGTCTTCATATTCATATCGTAAGTGATAATAAATACTCTCCCAATGCTGATTGATGTCTTTCATAATAAATCCTCCTGTTTTTATATCGTATAATAAGATATATTCGTTATTACAGAAGTAAAATCCTTTTATTTGGATAAAAAATGTTGAAAAAGTTTATTTTTATTGAAATATAAGGTAATCTATGTGTAAAGGTATACATTCAGCAAGAGAGAGGATGATAGCTGTGAATACATTCAAATGGATGAGTCATGAACAGATGTATGTAGATGAAATACATGTTGAAAAATGTGGTCCTCTTTCAGTCGGCGTATATGGGGGAAATCAAGAGAGTGATGCATATGAACGAGGAGATGCGGTGCTTGCTTGGTGGGATCCGGAATTACAATTTGAATTTGTTATGATTTTTGATACACACCACAAAACAAAAAATATTGATTATATAATAGAAGCCATTTCAGAAAGAAAAGAGAAACTAAAGGAGTTATTTTCCTACCCGATACATTTAGCTTTTCATCATACACATATGTACTTATTAGCGTTATTTACAGATGAGTTGTTTATTGAAAAATGTGATCAAGATGATGAGGAACTTGCATGCTTAATTTGTTTGCGAAAAGGTGAATTTTTATATTGGTTATCAGTCGGTGATTGTTTCGCATATTTATTCCATTCTGAGAAAACGAAAAATGGTAAAGGGCGATTAAATAAACGGAAGAATTACGAATATATTGGTAGGAAAAATATTTTTGCAGCAAATACACCTTGTTTTACGTCAGGTGTAAGAGGATTAGAAAAAGGAATGAATCACATCGTAATGGCAACGGACGGTATTTTAGAGTGTGATAAACGAAGGTTTGATGATGATCAATCTTTAATAGAAATATTACACGACGGAAGTTGCTTACAGATTGAGCCAGTATTAACAAATGTACTGCAGTGGAAAGGTAGAGATTGTGCCACAATTATTGGATGGTCCATTGACACTGAAAATAAACGATGCGCTAATTAATATAAAAGGAGTTCAAGGTTTTTATCCTTGAACTCCTTTTTTTTAAGCAATATGGATGTGATACGTTTTTAACCACTCATTTACTTGAAGCATGTATTCCATAGCACTTCTTGCTTCGAAATTGTTAATTTCTTTATTACTTTGATCGGCAATAGCAAGTAATGTGGAATGATTAATAAGAGAGAAAATAGGATTGTTTTTATTACTACACATGTCGAGTGATAAATGACGGATTGTTTGTAAATAATGTGGGTCTTGTGAAGTTGGATACGCACTTTTTCTTCTATTCCGTACATCGTCAGGTAAAGCAGGCTTTAATGCTCTACGTAAAATGCCTTTTTCAATATTATCAATGCTTTTTATGTTGAAAGGAACGTTCCATAAATATTCAACTAATCGATAATCGCAAAACGGTACACGAACTTCAAATCCTACGGCCATACTCATACGGTCTTTACGGTCAAGTAAGAACGGAAGAAATCTCGTTAAAAATAAATAAAACATTTGACGTTGTTTCGCGGATTTTTTACTTTCGCCTTCAAGAGTAGGGACTTCAAGTATCGCTTCTTGGAATCGTGTATCAATATATTTTTCTAGATTACATTGGTTACTTACTTCATGTAGTAGAAGAGGAGATGTATTTTTCCAATTTGTTAGCCAAGGAAACTTATCTACATATAGTAATTCTTCTTGATGAAACCAAGGGTATCCACCGAATACTTCATCAGCAGATTCGCCGGATAAAGCTACGGTCGCATCTTTTTTCATTTCGCAAAATAGTAAATATAGTGAAGTTTCCATTTCACCAGCACTCGGTAAATCTTTTGCACGGAGGGGAACGAATAAGTGATTTGCTAATTCTTCAGCATGCACAATAATATCATGATGAGATGTTCCTACATGTTCAGAAACGCGTTTTACCCAAGGAGCGTCTAAACCAGTGCGAGCAAATGTCAGTTCGAAATCTTTTGCGCTATTTACAAAGTCAATGGAATACGTATGAAGTGTTTTATTTTCAGCAGCAAATTCTTTCCCCGCTAGTGCAGTAATCCCGCTAGAATCTAATCCTCCTGATAACATGCAAACGAGAGGGACATCGGCAATTAATTGTCTTTTTACTGTATCTTGTAAAATAGATAAAATATGTGATGATGTATCTTCTATAGAATCTGTATGGACCTTACTTTCTAAATTCCAATACTTCGTAATTACTTTTTTATCACGTGTAAATGTTATAGAATGTCCAGCACGCACTTCTTCAATATGTTTAAAGACGCCACATCCTGGAGTTCGAAATAAGCCTAATCCAAATATTTCATTTATTCCATCCGCATCAATTTCAGTAGGAACAGATGGATGCGCTAATAATGCTTTTATTTCAGATCCGAAAATAATGCTGTCATTTCTTTCTGTGTAAAAGAGTGGCTTTACGCCTAAATGATCACGTGCTAAAAATAATTGTTGCTTCTGATCATCCCATAAGGCGAAAGCGAAAATTCCGTTTAAATGTTGTACGCAGTCTTCTTTCCATTCTAAATAAGCATGTAGTAACACTTCTGTATCTGAATGCGTTTCAAATGTATGACCGCATTTTTGAAGTTGCTCTCTAAGCTCACGGAAATTATAAATTTCTCCATTATAAGTAAGAGCATACGTATAATCACCAGCACGAAATGTCTTCGGCTGTGCTCCGCCTTCTGGATCAATTACAATTAAACGCCGGTGTGCAAAGGCCGCACGAGGCGAAAACCAAAAACCTTCAGCATCAGGACCACGATGCTGAATACTATTTGCCATCTTTTCTAAAATAACATGTTCATTGGAAAGATCCTTATTCCAATTTACCCAACCTGTAATTCCGCACATACATATCTCATCTCCTAATTTTTAAAAGTAGATTAACGAAATAAAATGTACACTAAGTTAAAGAGTGACTATATAAATAGTGTACTACATGAATCAAATTGCAGACTTGAGAAAATTTTCTTTGAATGCATAGTTATGTGAGACAATGGCTAAGGGAAAGTATTCCATTACATACAAAAAATAATAAAAAGATGAGAGAAAAATTTTTTCTAGACGTTATATAGGGTGTAAAAGCTTTTACAAAAAAATAAGGGGAATCGCTACATGAAATCAAATGAGAAAAATTTTATAAAAAGATTACAGCGACAAAAAGAAGATGCGCTAGAATTTGTTGTCGATATATATTTACCACTCATAAAGGGAATCACGCATAAAGTTCTACTTCCAATTCAAAATGATGGACTCATAGAGGAATGTGTAAATGATATTTTCCTATCCATTTGGAATAACGCAAATAAGTTTCATGGAGAGCCGAGTGATTTTAAAAAATGGATTGCAGCGATTGCGAAGTTTAAAGCAATTGATTATTACCGGAAGGCAACTAAAAAAGTAGAAATTATTTCGGATGAGTTTCATATTAGTACGGAAAAGTCAGCGGAAGATGAATTAATTGTTATGGAAGATAGAGAAGAATTATTGAAGCTTATTAATCAATTAGAACCGCTAGATCAAAAAGTATTCATTATGAAATATTTACTCGGTATGAAGACAGAGGAAATAGGTGACAAGTTAGGATTAACCCGGGCAGCAATTGATAATCGAGTGTACCGGGGGAAAAAGAAACTACAACAAAATGCTACGAATATTAGTTTTGGAGGTAGTGCAATATGAAAGACATTTATGAACTATTAAATGATATTGATATAGATGAAAAAGAATTTGAGGAAATTGAGGCTTCTGAAATTGAAAAAGAAAAAGTGAAGCGCAACTTAAAACAATCTATTCGTACGAAGAAAAATATGAAAAGTTGGAAAAAAGGTGTCGCTGCTGCATCTATTTTAGTAGGATTATCAGTTGCAACGCTCGGTATTGGATTTCCTACATATGCAGGGGGATTGCCAATTGTAGGTGATATATTCCGATTTTTAGATAATGGTAGAACAGGGTTATATGAAAATTATAAAGAGTTTTCGACTGAATTGAATATGACGAGGGAGAGTAATGGGGTTAAAGTTACAATTAATGATGCTGTGTTTGATGGTAGAACAATTACAATCACATACTCTATTGAGAGTGATAAAGATTTAGGTGAGAAGCCAAATATATTTGGATATCCGCAGGTGATGGGGTTTAATGGCGGGGGAGGAAGCTCTCAAGTAACAAAAGTTGGAGAGAAAAAGTACGTAGGTATGACTACGATGAGTGGTAATAGTAGTAAAAGGTTAGATGTTGCAAACGTTTGGTGGAATATGGAAGAGATTGAGTTAGATTATAAAGGTAATTCAATTAAGGGGAATTGGAACTTCGCACTTAGTTTAAAAGCAATGGAGAGTAAAGAAGTAAAGGTTAATAGGGTTTCTGAAAATGAATTAATAAAAGTAAATATAGACAAAATGGAAGTAACTCCGATGTCATTTATCGTTTTTTTCAATCAGGAAGAATCTAAAGTATTAAGAAGTATATGGGATAGCGCTGATGTGGAATTAGAAATAAAAGATGATTTAGGAAATAAATATGCTGGTGAAGGAAATGGCGGAACTAGTACAGTAGCAGAACCGCACAAAAGTAGTTGGAGTTCTACATTCCAAAAGTTAAACGAAAATGCAACAAAGCTTATCGTTACACCTCGTGTACACTTGCGAGTTCATACACCTGAAAATCATGGTGGAGTAGAGTATGTTAATGGGAAAGAGAAGAAAATAGAAGTACCCAAAAAAGAAGCGAAGAGTAAAGATATTGTTTTAGATGATATTGTAATTGATTTAAAGAAATAGAAGAGAGACTGCCTAAAACGATTAGGCAGTCTTTTTCTCCTTAAGAACTAGTAACAAGTAAAGCATGCGGGTGTTGTGTTTTATACTCATCTTTCCACGGAATGTTTAGTTGTTCCCACGATTCGCCGCTATCATTGGATTGAAACACGCCATTGTTATTTAAAGTGTAAAACGTATGTGGTTCTGCTGTATTTGTCGCAAACATTGAAATGACTGTACCGATTGCTGATGGTAGACCTTGCTGTACTTGCTGGAACGGAGTATCTTTCGTTTTACGATAAATATAAGATTCATAAGGAATACGATGATGAGCGAGATCTGCACTCGGTGCGGCAGAAACGAGAATTGTATCACAATCAACTGGATCGATAGCCATGCTGTATAAATAATGATGTTCAAGTCCTTCGCTGCATGAAATCCAGCTGTTTCCACTGTTATAACTTTCGAGGTATGCGCGATCAGGTCCGCCCATAAATCCGTCACCACATGATGCATAAAGGCGATTTGGAGCTTCAGGGTGCATAAGCAATTGATGAGCATCGATAGGAGCACCGAATTTTTTATCCATCCATGTATGCCCTCTATCATTACTTTGAATAACAGCACCAGCTTCAATTGAAACATGGATTGTATTTGGATTATTTGGATCAACTGTAATCCAGCGTACGTGATGGGTAAACGGTCTGGGCGGGAAAGCCCACGTATAAGAAGATAATAATGATTTCATATTTTTAAGTTCAGTCCACGTTTCACCACCATTTTCCGAACGGAATAAAGCACTAGGTTCTGTTCCTACATAAACGACGCCATATCCGTTAACTTGTTCGTTAGAGCTTATCGTAATGGAAGTGATCGAAGAATGTAAAATACCATCTTCTTTTGGAAAATCAAAGTAACGATAAGAATCTCCAATTGGTCTCCATGAATCTCCGCTATCGTCACTTAACCAGAGACCTCGTCCAAAAGTGCCGCAATATATACGATTCTTTTGAAATGGATCAACAGCGATACAGGTAGGTTGCATATTTTGTAAGTGATACGCTGCTTCATAGTTACCATATCGTTCTTTCACTACAACAAGTTCACGTTCCATACAGAGAAATAATCTTTTCAATTTCGTCCCCTCCTTAAAAATTCTTTCCTTAGTAAACAATATGAAAATAAAAAAGAAGTAGTCTTGTTTTTATTTGAGAAAAAGGACTTGTTTGAAAAATAGCGAAGTGTGTATACAGAGGAAATGGGATAAAGATAGGGAGTTTGTTCCATACTAATGTACAGATATTATCCTTAAAGGAGCCTTAGTATGGGACATTCACATGATCATGGTCATTCAAAAAATAAAAAGGCGTTACTATTCGCATTCTTACTAACAACAAGTTTTATGATTGCTGAAGTTATTGGGGGATTTGTAACAAATAGTTTAGCACTACTATCTGACGCGGGGCATATGCTAAGTGATGCGGTATCGTTAGCTTTAAGTTTACTTGCGTTTAAGCTTGGAGAAAAAACAGCAACAGCTGCGAAAACATATGGATATAAGCGAGTCGAAATGTTAGCGGCATTATGTAACGGTGTCGTTCTTATTGTCATTTCAATATACATTTTTATTGAAGCAATTCGCCGTTTTAAAGAGCCAGTTGAGATTGCTAGTAATGGGATGCTCATTATTGCTGTACTTGGTCTGCTTATTAATATTTTATCAGCTTGGATATTAATGAGAGGCGGAGATGTGAAGGGCAATTTAAATTTAAGAAGTGCTTTCTTACACGTATTAGGAGATCTATTAGGGTCAGTCGGAGCGATAATTGCTGCGTTACTTATTAAGTTTTTTGGATGGACTGCTGCAGATGCGATTGCTAGTATTCTTGTGTCTATTTTAGTCATTATTAGTGGATGGCGTGTAACACGTGATACGGTCCATATATTAATGGAGGGTGCACCACAACACATAAATGTGGAAGAGGTAAAAAGTACATTATTAAATATTCCGGTTGTAAAAGAAGTTCATGATTTGCACATATGGTCTGTCACATCGGATTTTCAAGTATTAACTTGCCACTTGATTATTAAAGGAAATGAAACACAAAGTGTATTAAAAGAGGCTACTGATGTATTAAAAGAGAAATTTCATGTAGAACATGTCACCATTCAAGTAGAAATAGATGGTGAATTTAATCATAGTGAGACAACTTGCAAAGTATGAAAGAAAAAGGATAAGAAAAAGTGTCATAACATTTTTCGCACGGCATACATATATATAATGTGGCCACAAATACTTTGTAAGGTAAATATTTCATGAAATTACTTTACTTATAAAGAGTCATCTTTTATAATCAAAAGTGGTAATTGATAAAGATTATCATTTTCAATGATCGTAGAAAGGAGTTTTTTAAAAGATGAGTAGTCAACTCCGTTTTGCTGTTGAAAATCGTAAGAGGCATTTAATTGATGAGTTAATTGGAGCAGGTGTGTTTAAAATTCGTGACCGACAATTATACGAGCTGTCTTTAGAGGAATTGGAAAAAGAGTACGAAGATATGGAAGATTATGCAGATATTCAGGCATAGCTATATATATTAGTAAAAAGAGAGCTGGTTACGATTTTGTGTAGCCAGCTCTCTTTTTATCCCGCTATTTGCCGGGCAGTAAGACCCCCACCTCAAAATTCAGCGGAAGGAAAGAAGTTAGGTGAGGGATCAACAAAACCCCCACTGATTAAAGTTTCACTTTATTTCGTAGAAATTATTTTTTGTATTTCTTTCATTGGACGGAGCCAGTTTTGAGTCATCATTTGTTCCATTTGTTTTTCGTCCTGCTTTTGCAGTGCTTGAATGATGGAGTGATGTTCTTCAATAGATTGACTTGCTGGAACGAAGTTTTGGAAAAACAAGTATTCAAGACGTAAAACGTGAAGTTGCATATTTTCTAGAAAGGGTTCAATATATTGATTTTTAGCAATAGAAGAAATGGTATTGTGAAATTGTATATCTAGTTGTAAAGCTTGTTTTGTGTTTTGTTTCTCTATAGAGCACTGAAAATCATCATTTATTTCAGAAAGTAGTTTCAAATCAGCGTCTGTAATATTTTGAAGTGCTTGTTTTCCTATAATAGAGTGAAGACCAGCCATCGTCTCATAAATGATCGGAATGTCGTCTAACTGAATAGGAGCAATTTTTGTTTTTTGTCCAGGTACCATTTCCACTAATCCAGAAAGCTCTAATATTTGAAGTGCTTCTCTTACAGGTGTTCTGCTTACTCCTAGTGCTTCAGCCAGTTCCCCATCATTAATTTTTTCATTGGGCTTCAGTACACCTTCAATAATCCAATCTTGTAGTTGATTTAAAACGAGTGATTTTGCTGAAACTCTTCCTAGTTTTTTATTATTTTGAGGGATAGGCATAGTGAATTTAATCCTTTCATTGTATATTTTTCTTTTTCTCATGAACAAGCTTTAATTCGGGTTTCCCTTCATCCGGTTTTTGGCTTAAGATAAGCACCATTACAATGACACAAAGGGCCCCTAATAACTGAAAAGATTGAAATGGTACATGTAATATAAGTACAGAAGAAATAATAGCTGCGAGTGGTTCTGTACAACCGAATAATGTCGTTTCTTTCGGGGTTAAGTATCGTATGCTGTCTAAGTATAAATAAAATGCGATGAGTGTCCCGAAAATGATGACAAATGTGATGAGCGGTAAGGTATTTAGTTTTACATATTTCATCGTTGACAATAAAATGAATTCTTTCGTAGTAATAAAGTGTACAATCGTTACACCAATACCCCCAATAATCATGCCCCATCCAACGATAACTGAGGAAGACCATCTATCTAGTAATTCTTTTGAATATAAACTATAAAAAGCAAGAGATAATCCAGATAAAATACCCCAAACGATAGCTGGTGTAGAAACAGCTAAGTTATGAACAGACCCGTTTGTTAGTAAGAGGAAAGTGCCTACTAATGAAAGGACAATTGAAATAAAATCAATTTTTGATGGACGAACGTTCCATTTGAAAAGTAAGTATACAGTAATAAATATAGGAGCTAAATATTGCAATAATGTTGCAACGGCAGCATTTCCTTCTTTAATAGAAGCGAAGTACGTGTATTGTACAGCAAGCATACCGAATAGGCCAAACAATATCATTTTAGTAGCATCAGATCTTTGTTTCCATATGCTGAATATTTCTTTTTTTCTCGTTCCGAATGATGAAATAATGAGCAAGATAACGCCCGATATAAGCAATCGAATTGTAACTAACCATTCAGTAGAAACATGTTCATATTGAAAAAGTTGTTGTGCAGCTGTTCCAGATAATCCCCATAAACAAGCACCAATTACAACCATAATGATTCCTTTTAAACGATTTGGATTCATCATGTATTGATTCCTCCTTTCAAAAAATATATCGTATACAATATGCAATATATCACGGAATGAATAAAAAATAAACTGAAAATTCTCACTTGATGTAAAGCTGTTATTCAGATTAAAGAAGTTTGTTAAATAAGAGAACGATAAAATAAAAAGGCTTTCGTTTACGGAAGCCTTTCTATTTTAAATTATGAAGTGTAAGTAAAAGCTGGAATAGGATCAATGAATGTATCCCAGTTTTGTGCCATTTCTTTTTCTGTTAATAGACAATCATCTAATGATTGTTCAATTAAAGAACGGTTCATATCAATTCCGATAAATACGAGTTCGGTTATTCGATCTCCATATCGCTCGTTCCAGCTTTTCAATACCTCGGGTTCTTCTGTAATAATTTGATTTCTTTCAGTTTCAGGTAATGCTGCTATCCATTCACCGGCTCCTTGAATTGTAATAGAGGAACCCGCTTGAGATAGAAGCCCTATCATATTATTACGTGATGCGAGCCAGAAAAAGCCTTTTGCTCTTACGACATCCACAGGCCATTTTTCTAGCCAATTCATAAGGCGTTCAGGATGGAAAGGATATTTACGGCGATACACAAAGGAATTGATGCCATATTCTTCAGTTTCAGGTGTATGATGTTCACTATTTAATTCTTGTATCCAACCCGCCGATTGACTCGCTTCCTCATAATTGAATAAGTTTGTATTCAAAATTTCTTGCAGTGGTACGTTGCTAAATGAAGTTTCAATAATTTTTGCACTAGGATTTAATTTCTTAAGTAAATGATGGAGCTCTCTCACATCTTCTTTTTCTAGTAGGTCTATCTTATTAAGGAGAATTACATTTGCAAACTCAATTTGATCTATTAATAAATCAATAACTTCCCGAGTATCGTTTTCATCAATTGCCTGCTTACGGTCTAATAAACTTTCACCATCTGCAAAATCATCCCAAAATCTATTTGCATCTACAACAGTAACCATCGTATCGAGGCGACAATTTTTTGTTAAGTCAATGTTCAGAACATCGTCTGTATACGTAAACGTTTGGGCAACTGGAATCGGCTCACTTATACCGGAAGATTCAATAACTATATAGTCAATATCACCGTTTTCTACAAGCCGATTCACTTCTATCATTAAATCCTCTCGTAGTGTGCAACAAATACAGCCATTTTGAATTTCTACTAGTTTTTCCTCCGTACGTGAAAAACCACCTTTTTTGATAAGGGATGCATCAATGTTTACTTCGCTCATATCATTAACGATAACAGCTACTTTTAAGTTGTTCTTATTAGTCAAAATATGATGTAGTAAGGTGGTTTTTCCAGCTCCTAAAAAACCACTCAATACAGTGATAGGTACTTTTTTCATGAAATACTCTCTCCTTTAAATCGTAATGATTACGTTTTATATTAAATGATGGAAAAGAAAAAATCAATAATAAATCATAATGGTTACGATTTAAGAATAGGAATAGACTATAAAATTTGTGCTGTAGCAGGAAGCTTTTGGACAAGCACTTGTTTACATATAAGTAAAATGGAGGCGAGAAGGATGGTCTTTAATAGGGTTTCAAAAGAATTAATAGGAATAGCTCTTATTGCTATGTTTCTCTTTTTATTATTTTTTGTAGATTTTACAAGTTTAGCAAATTTGCATAAAAGTATGCCAAAAGAATGGTTGAATGTGAATACGGTGTTTTTAAGTATTATATTTGAAGCAATACCATTTATTTTATTAGGGGTAATTGTTTCTTCTCTCATTCAAGTGTTTGTGACAGAAGATATGATTCAAAAAGTAATGCCGAAATCTCCAATTGTTGCAATGGTTCCAGCAGTATTTGTTGGAATTCTTTTTCCAATGTGTGAATGTGTCATTATACCAATTGTAAGAAGGCTCATTCAAAAGGGGTTACCACTTCATGTGGGCATTGTTATTTTACTAAGTGCACCTATTATGAATCCAGTTGTTCTTTTATCTACTGTATATGCGTTTCAAAAAAATGATTACATTGTATATGCACGCTTTGGGGTAACAATTCTTGTTGCTCTATTCATAGGTTTAATTGTGTATTATCGCTATCGCGAAAGAAATGTTTTAAAAGACGTAGAGGTGTCAGTTCAAAAAAACAAAAAAAAGAGTTGGAAAGATGTTATGAATCACACTGTAGATGAGTTTTTTGATACTGGTAAGTATTTACTGATTGGTGCTTTTTTAGCAAGTATATTTCAAACATTTTTTGATCGGAATGTACTGGATGCAGTAGCACATAACGAAGTAATTGCCCCAATTATTATGATGGGATTTGGTTATGTTTTATCCATTTGCTCTGCGGCCGATTCGTTTATAGCGGCATCTTTTGGACATGTTTTCTCTGTAAAAGCACTTCTCGCATTTCTTGTGTTTGGGCCTATGCTCGATATGAAAAATACGTTCATGTTGTTTGCATATTTTCAAAAGAGATTTGTATTCTTTTTGATTGGAATTATTATTTTATCGGTGTACACAATCGTGCAAATTACAACGTTATAGGAGATGAGAAACGTGGAGGTAAAGGAACAGAAGGCCTATCATCGCTATATTCGTGGCATTATTTTAATTGGTTTAGCAATGCTCTTATTTAAACTATTTGTAACCGGGAATATTTATAATTTTATCGCTCCAAAAATGATTAAATTTACGTATATAGCTTTTGTAGTAATTTTACTTCTTGGTTCATTACAAGTTTGGGGAGATGAGAGAGAGGAACAAGATGATTGTAATTGTTGTGTGCATCATAGGGAATTGAAGTTAGGGTTAAAAAGATATTTTGTATATGTTTTATTTGTTGTTCTAATTATTAGTGCTTTTTTATTTGGAGGTGTAACAATTGATGGAAGTTTAGCAGGAAAAAGGGGTATGAATCAAAGTGTACAGGCGATAAGTATGGAAAAGAACGAAAAAGAGGGAATACAGGCAAATTCTAATGGGAAAGAACAAGATGAAACTTCGAATTTAAAAGTGACTGATCAAGCGGAAGAACAATTAGCAAAAAGTATGTTAGGACAACGAAAGATACAAGTAGAGGATAAGGATTATGTTCAAACAATGAGTATAATTGGTCAAGATGTAAAAGGGTTTAAAGGGAAGGAAATTACATTCTCAGGGTTTATATATAATGATAAGGATGTGACAGGTGATAAAGCGGTAGTGGCGCGATACGGCATAACTTGTTGTATTGCGGATGCATCAGTCTGGGGGATGATTGTTGCAGGGGAAAACGTAAAAAAGCTCCCACAGGAAACATGGGTGAAAATAACAGGTTTGTTGGACGAAACGACATATAAAGGAGCACTATTTCCGCTTGTAAAAGTAAGTAAAGTAGAGAAAATCAATACGCCTATAGATCCGTATGTATACGATGGTTTACCACAATGAAAAAGAACTAATTCTTCATATTTTCATGAAATAGACTCATAATTGCGGTAACAAAAAAATAAAGATAAGAGTAATTTGGTTTGTTAAAAATATGGGTAGAAGGAGATATGCGATGAGCTGGGTTACTCATAAACCAACATTTGAATTTGATAACTATAACCATTTTATTCGGGCAAATACGGCGTGGATTGGGCATTTAGACTTTGCATATGATTTAGTAAGGTTTGAAAAGCCGGAAGTATTAGTCGAGTTAGGTACACATTTAGGAGCTTCTTTTTTCAGTTTTTGTCAAGGGGTAAAGGATGGGGGATTAGCTACAAAATGTTTTGCTGTAGATACTTGGACGGGAGATGAGCATACAGGTCCATATGGAGAAGGCGTTTATCAAATCGTAGAGAAAGTCGTAAATACGAGTTATCCCAATATAGGTAATTTAATTCGTTCTACTTTCGATGAGGCCGTTGATCAATTTCAAGATGGAACGATAAACTTGTTGCATATTGATGGCTATCATACGTATGAAGCAGTTTCTCATGATTATAAAACATGGTTACCGAAACTTGCGAATAACGGTATTGTGTTATTTCATGATATTGAGGTGAAAGATCGAAACTTCGGCGTGTATAAGTTTTGGGATGAAGTCACAGCAAAGCACCCTCATTTTCAGTTCCAGCATTCATATGGACTCGGCGTATTATTTCCGAAAGGTTGTAGCGATAAGTTTGTGGAAATACTTAAAAATAAAGAAGAAATACAAAATATGTATAAATAAAAGTGGAGCATGCATCATTTGAATGATGCATGCTTTTTTGTGTGGGGAATAATGATATTCCTTTAAACGGTGAGGATAATAGTAAAAAGTTTGATGGTGGCAAATATTAAAAAAGTTACTCTTTGATTGTTAAATATAAAAAATGTAACATTTTTTATATTTTCCATTGCGAAAAGTAGCATCTACTTTTACAATAGAAAAGGTGTCCAATATATTATACTGGAAAAATAAATCGAAATAATATGAAAATTTTGTTTTGTCTTCGCTAATTGTATATTACATACATGTAAGACGACACACGTCATGTTATCGACTTGTAAGGAGAGAAAAAAATGAAAAGTGTAAGATTACCATCGATGCTAGAAATCATAGTTCTTTTATTACTATTTCTTGCTGTTGTCTTTTCCTTCCAAACGATTTTTGATCTCCCAATTCAATTAGCGCTATTTATTTCATGGTTTTTAGTAATTGCGCTTGGATTAAGATTAGGATTTCGTTATCAAGAATTGCAAGATGCAATTACGAAAGGGATTTCTAACGGATTAGAAGCAATACTGATTTTAGTTGCAGTAGGTGCTTTAATTGGAACATGGATTGCTGGTGGCGTTGTACCAACATTAATCTATTATGGGTTAGAATTTATTCACCCTAGCATATTCCTATTAGCAACATTAATTATTTGTTCGATCACTTCTATCGCAACAGGAACATCATGGGGAACAGTTGGAACAGCAGGTATTGCTATGATGGCGATTGGTGAAGGGCTTGGATTACCACTTCCACTTGTTGCTGGTGCAGTTCTTTCAGGAGCTTATTTCGGCGACAAATTATCACCACTTTCTGATAGTACAGTTCTGGCAGCTTCTATGGCGAAAGTAGATGTTATTGCTCACGTTCGAGCTATGCTCGTATTAGATGTTCCGGCTTACATTATTACTAGTATTATGTTTACTGTAGCTGGTTGGATGTATGGCGGCGATAACGTAGATTTAAATCGAGTAGAGTTTTTAAAAGAAGCTTTGTTAAAGCAATTTGATATTAAAATATGGATGCTTGTTCCAGCGGTCATTGTTATTGTTCTATTAGCACTAAAGAGACCGTCTATGCCAACAATTGCAATGGGAGCTTTAATTGGTGCAATTTGGGCAACTCTTTTCCAAGGAATGAACTTTGGAGAGGCGATTGGAACAGCGTATAACGGATTCTCAATTCAATCTGGTGTTGAATTTGTGGACAAGTTATTAAACCGTGGTGGAATTAACGGTATGCTTGGATCAGTAGCCGTTATTATTTTCGGTTTAGGATTTGGTGGATTACTTGAAAAACTAGGTGTTTTAAAAGTAATCGTATCAAAATTTGAGAAGAAATTAAATTCTGCAGGTAATGTAACATTGTCTACATTAATCGTGGCATTCTTAGCGAATATATTTGGTTGTGCAATGTACGTATCATTAATTTTAACACCGAAAATTATGGAAGAAAGCTATGATAAATTAAAAATAGATCGACGTGTATTAGCACGTAACTCAGAAGTAGGTGGAACGTTAACTTCAGGTATGGTTCCATGGTCTGATAATGGTATTTTTATGGCTGGTATTTTAGGTGTAGCAACGTTCTCATACGTTCCATTTATGTGGTTAAGCTTCGTATCGTTAATTTTAGCGGTTATTTACGGATATACAGGCAAATTTATTTGGTATGTTGATGATGCTGAAAAAGGAAAAGAAGCATCATAAATAAAAAATCACCTTCTACGTGTTGTAGAAGGTGATTTTTTATTTTGTAATAGGAGTTGAAGATGTTATCTCAACCTCATATTTAGCAATTTTTTGTCGTATCTTTTTCTGCTAATTGACGAACAAGTTCATATCCAATTCCTTTATTTGCACCTGTTATGAAAGCATATTTTTTCATATTGAATTCCTCCAGTAGTGTTATAGTAGGTTACAAAGAAAAGGATACAGCCTAAACTTAAGTTTAGGTCAAGAGGAATTTTTAAAAATAAGTATAGAATATCTACATATACGAGTGAGAATTCTTATCATTTAAGAGAAAGTCTGTTATTATAAGAGATGTAGGTATTTTATTTTCAAGGGGATGAAAAAATGGAGTACAGAATTGAAAGAGACACATTAGGAGAAATTAAAGTTCCAGCTGATAAATTATGGGCAGCACAAACACAACGTAGTAAAGAAAACTTTCCGATTGGCACAGAGAAAATGCCACTTGAAATTGTAAAAGCATTTGCCATTTTAAAGAAGAGTGCAGCACTTACTAATAAAAAATTAGGAAAGTTATCAGAAGAAAAAGCAGAAGCAATTGTGACAGCAGCTGACGAAGTGATTGCAGGGAAATGGAATGAACATTTTCCACTTGTCGTATGGCAAACAGGTAGTGGTACTCAGTCAAACATGAATGTGAATGAAGTAATTGCAAACCGAGGGAATCAAATTTTGAAAGAGAAGGGATCTGACGTACATATTCATCCGAATGATGATGTGAACATGTCTCAAAGTTCAAATGATACTTTCCCAACTGCGCTTCATGTAGCATGTGTACTCGCAGTAGAAAATCACGTGTTACCAGCAATTACGAAATTAAAAGAAACATTAGCAGAAAAAGTAACTGCATTTGAACATATTATAAAAATTGGTCGTACACATTTACAAGATGCGACACCGTTAACATTAGGACAAGAAATTAGTGGATGGCACCGTATGCTTGAAAAAACAGAGCGTATGATTGCAGAGAGCAATACATATATGAAAGAGCTTGCGATTGGTGGTACTGCAGTTGGAACAGGTATAAACGCTCATCCTAAATTTGGTGAGATGGTATCTGAGGAAATTAGCCAATTTACAGGTAAGCAATTTATTTCTGCACCAAATAAATTCCATGCATTAACGAGTCATGATGAAGTTGTATATACGCATGGGGCATTAAAAGCATTAGCAGCGGATTTAATGAAGATCGCTAACGATGTGCGCTGGCTGGCAAGTGGTCCACGTAGTGGGCTAGGAGAAATTATTATTCCAGCAAATGAGCCTGGAAGCTCTATTATGCCAGGTAAAGTAAATCCAACGCAAAGTGAAGCGTTAACGATGGTTGTAGCACAAGTGATGGGAAATGACGCAACAATCGGATTTGCAGCGAGCCAAGGCAATTTTGAGTTAAATGTATTTAAACCTGTTATTGCATATAACTTCTTACAATCTGCTCACTTATTAGCAGATGCAATTGTTTCATTTAATGATAATTGTGCAGTTGGTATTGAAGCAGATGAAGAAGTCATTAAAGAGAATGTGAATCGTTCATTAATGCTTGTTACAGCATTAAACCCGCATATCGGATATGAAAATGCAGCGAAAATTGCGAAGCATGCTCATAAAGAAGGGCTAACTTTAAAAGAAGCAGCGCTGCAATCTGGACTACTAACAGAAGAACAATTTGATGAAATTGTCGATCCGAAAAAAATGATTGCTCCGAAAGAGTAATAAAAACGCCAAGATTCTTTGTTTAGAATCTTGGTTTTTTTATTACTGTAAGTGCCAAAATATATTATTTGTTAGCAGACGTATTCAATATTTCTATATGTGGGCAGTTTTCTTTTAAAAGTGCAATGAATTTTTCTTCTTCTTGTGGTACGAAAGTTGTCACAGAGTCGAATAAATTATAATGGATTTCTAATTGCTGTCTAGTCCATTTTTTTGAATGAAGTTTTTTACCAGAGTATTTAATGTGGCGAATATCTTCAAAGGGAATTTCAGTACGTAGTATGAAACCATGTTTTACGAAAAGAGATGATTCCGTTACGTTGTAGTGAGAGAAATAGAATGAAGAAAGATTCACGATATTTAGCAGCATCATGAGGGTGAAAAAAATAGAATTTTCATTTTGGAAGAATAGCGAAATGAAAAAAATCATGATAAATAATGTAATAAAAATGACGTGAAATGGATTTTTTTTCGCTTTAAATTTCAAGTTAGTCACCTCGGTATACGTGTACTTTAACTAAATTAAATCATAACATCGTAATAAAACGTGTGAATATGCATAATTGCATATTCACACGTTTTATTATTCATGTAAAATTTCTTGATGGGATAAATTCAAAAGAAGTTTTGTAATAGTGGAGTGGCATGAAGTGACTTACAAGAATAGAAAGATAGCGTTAGTCATAATTAGTTGTATGACGGTTATGGGTAGTTGTGCAAAGAAATTTGTTGAGGATGGAAATCGAAAACATATATTTGTAGAGGTAAGTAAGGTTTTAGTAGAGACTGTAAATAGAATATATAAAAAGTAAAAGGTGTTTTCTTATATGGAAACACCTTTTTTGTAGTTAAAATTGAATGTATTTTCTCCAAATGACCATATTCACTAATCGCATATGTATTTTTAGCGATTTGCTTAATAGTAAACCAAGAGTCTTGTAGAATATTCATCTTCTATTTCACATCCTATAAAATGAATTTACATAAACATATTCGTTTTTCATTGGTTAAAACCTTTTAGTAGACGTTTTTATAAAAGTTTATAAAATAGGTAAACGAAATATTGAAAAGTTTGTTTTGATTATGTTAAGATGATGAAGTGATAATAAACGTTATTGATATTTGTCTATTTTAAAACAAACATTTTAAAGGAGTGTTTAGTATGAGTGATATTTCAGAGAAGTTTTGGGATGCCTCAGTTGAGGAGTTGAAGAAAGGGTATGTATTTGAAGCGGAAGCAGAGGAATATATTTGCTTAGCGTGTGGAGAAGCGTTTATTAAGGGTGTTATTTATCAAGATAATCAAGTTTTGTATGAAGCAGAGAAGTTTGTACAATTGCATGTGCAAAACGAACATACGTCGATGTTTGATTATTTATTAAATCTAGATAAGAAGTATACAGGTTTAACTGATTTGCAAAAGAAGATGGTTCAGTTTTTCCATATGGGGCTGAATGATAAAGAGATTGTGAAAGAGATGGATGGGGGAAGTACTTCAACCATCCGCAATCATCGGTTTACACTTCGAGAGAAAATGAAGCAAGCGAAAGTGTTTTTAACGTTAATGGAACTGTCAGAAGAAAAATCAAAAGTACAAACGAAATTTGTACCCATTCATAGAACAGCAACGATGGTAGATGATCGTTACAATATTACAGAAGAAGAAAATGATGAAGTGTTAAAAACGCATTTTACAGAGGGATTAGATGGACCGCTTTCTAAATTTCCAAAAAAGCAAAAGCGTAAATTAATTATATTACGTCATTTAGTGACGAAGTTTGATAGTAATAAAAAGTACACTGAAAAAGAAGTAAATGCTATTATAGAAAGCGTATATCCGGATTTTGTAACTTTGAGAAGATATTTAATCGAATACGGGTTTTTAGATAGAACAGCTGATGGAAGCCAATATTGGGTGAAGTTATAATAACATAGGAAAGAATATGAATAGAAGCACACCATTACAACAAATATACAAAAAGATGGAAGTTGAAAAACAGATTTTTAATAAAAGGAGAAATGAAATTTGAAACCACCTACAAATAACAATAAAGAAGGTGCGGAGTCACATAAGTTAGAAAGTGAGAGTAAACCGATTTGGAAATCGATGTCCATGTTTTTAGTACCGTTACTATTAAGTAATGTACTACAATCAGTTGGACAATTATTCGGTATGGTAGTAGTAGGAAGATGGCTTGGAGTGAATGATTTAGCGGCCATATCGGCATTCTTCCCATTATTTTTCTTACTTGTTTCATTCGTAATTGGTATTGGTTCAGGGAGTTCCATTTTAATTGGTCAGGCGTTTGGGGCAAAAAACGAAGATCGTTTAAAAGCGATTGTTGGTACGACGCTAACCTTTACCTTTATTATTGGAGTTGTGTTAGCGATAGTAGGTAGTATTTTTGCAATGGATATTATGCGCCTTATGGGGACGCCAGAAAATATTATTGAAATAAGTGTACATTATGCACGTATTTTATTTATATCGATGCCAATCTTATTTTTATATTTCGCATACACAACGTTTATGAGAGGTACAGGAGATTCTAAAACGCCATTTTACTTTTTAATTGTAAGTACAGCGCTAAATATGATCTTATTACCAATCCTTATTTTTGGATGGTTAGGTGCTCCAAAATTAGATGTGTATGGAGCAGCCTATGCTTCTGTTATATCTACAGTTATTACGTTTATTGTCATGTTAGTGTATTTAAAGAAGAAAAATCACCCGCTACAATTAGATAGTACGGTAAGGAAATATCTTCGAATGGATTGGGGTTTATTAAAGTTATTACTACGACTTGGTATTCCAGCAAGTGTTAATATGATATTAGTTTCATTATCAGAAATTGCGGTAATCGCGTTTGTAAATCGTTACGGTTCGGATGCAACAGCAGCTTATGGCGTTGTGAACCAAGTTGCAAGTTATGTACAAATGCCAGCCGTTAGTCTTGGTATTACAGTCTCCATTTTTGCTGCACAATCAATTGGTGCGAATCAATTTGATCGATTGCAGAAAGTTGTGAAGGCCGGAATTATTATGAACTACGTCATCGGTGGTGTGCTAATATCACTCATTTACTTGTTCTCAAGAGACATTCTAGCACTATTTTTAACGAGTCAAACTACAATTGAAATTGCTCATAGCCTAGTTATGATCACATTATGGAGTTATTTAATTTTCGGTCATGCGCAAATTATTAGTGCGACAATGCGAGCAAGCGGTACAGTATTATGGCCAACTGTTATTGGCGTCGTATCAATTTGGCTTGTTGAAGTACCTGTAGCGTATTACCTTTCTTACCATACAAGTCTTGGCATAGAAGGGATATGGATTGGATACCCAGCAGCATTTATTGTCAGCTTAATACTACAATATGCATATTATAAGCTTTCATGGCAGAAGAAACGAATTACACGATTAGTGAGTTAAACACAAAAAATGTCCCTAAGTTATTATACTTAGGGACATTTTTTATAAGTGCAGATTTACAAATAGCTTTTTAAAGTAATATCAAAATGTTGTCTAATGAGTTTATTATCACTCATATAAAATTCCCACGCTTTTTCTGGTTCACCGATAATTTCAAAAGATTCTTCTGTAATATATAAGGCGCAATTATCTTCTAGTGCAATGCCTTCTATATTACCTTGATGATTTTGTAAAAAGGAATGGAAGGCGTTCATTCTATTTAATTGATGATAATGTGGACAAAACCTTTTGTTCACAATGCCCCAGCCGTTACTCTCTATATAACCAGAACCTTCATAATTTGAGCGGATACTAGATGTGAACCAACACATAGCACCAGCGCTACACCCTGCAATGAGCGTTCCTTGCTGCAGAGCCAATAGTAATTTTTCATCGAGCTTATGTTCTTTCCATTCTGTAATCATTTGAATATAGTTTCCGCCACCGAGATAAATTAACTCAGCAGACTGAATCATTTCGTCTATTTCATATTTTGAAGGTGTATCGGCTATAATACGTAAAATTTGTACTTCACAGTGTAATTGTTTTTCGAATGTGTCTAAAAATAATTTTATATAGCTTTCATCATCATGACTAGCTGTAGGAATGAATAATACTTTCGGATACTGTTTATTTGTTAATTCTATAAGTCGCTCATTAATAGGCGAGTGATTTGAATCTTGTAAATCACCGCCACCAATGACAGCTAATTTCATAGTAAAGCACCACCTAATCATTTTCGTTATATAAAAATTCGATAGAAGAGAGTTACATTCCTTCTCTTACGTAATGAATAAGTAGAAAATGGGGTTTAAATATATTGGAATAATAAAGGTGATAGTGGCTATATAGGAAAATGAATTAGAAACAGTTTATCCCGCAATAACGGGCAGTAAGACCCCCATCTCAAAATTCAGCGGAAGCAAAGAAGTTAGGCGGGGGATGAACAAAACCCCTACTGATTAAAGTTTCACTTTATTGTTATATAATGCTTCTTACTATTGTTTCAAAATATGGAAACAATATGTTTAAATAGATATAACGAAGCATGAATTCATATTGAATGAGTGCCTATCCTTTAAAAAAAACTGGAAATAATAGAGATTTTACAAATGAGTTTTTACTTTTAATAGGAAGTTGTATTACAATATGGTAAAATTATTTCAATATATTTATTTAATATAAAAATACAAAGAGGGAGCGTGAAAAAAGTGGATTTTCGATTTGAATTTACAACGAAGGTGAAAGAATACTTGGATGATGAGAAGGATGAAAAAATAATAAAAGATGGACATAGAGATATCATTTTTCAATATTTATATCCACTAGAGAGTGAAATTGGTATTTATAAAAATCCTAACTTTACTTTTTTTGCATCAGGAAGACGCTCGCATATCGTATTAGAAAACATTGAATTTAAAACAGAGGTAAATGTAAAAAGTAACATCATTGAAATTACAAAAATAGTGGATAATGTCGTTATCCCGTTAGATACTATCGTAGCGAAAGATCGGGAATTGTTTGCACTAGGGCGCAATGAGAAGTTTAGTGTGCAAATATTAGAGCAGTATCTGTTTGAAACATTTGGAGAAAAGTTAGGTTTACAGTAAATGGGATTTGGGAGTGAATTTTAGTGTATAGCACTCATAATTGACCTTTTATTTCATTTATACTACAATTCGTAGTGTGAAAGGAGCTATACGATGTTTACTCAAAACTATAAGCTAAATGAACAAGGGTTAAACCATTTCTTTGGACCGCTTGAAGCAAAGATTATGGAGATTGTTTGGTCTAGTGAGGGTATTACGATTAAAGAAGTACAGCAGAAATTAAGCGAAGAATCACCTGTGAATTTTAATACTGTTATGACAGTTATGAACAGGTTAGTAGAGAAATTACACTTAGAAAAACAGACTGTAAAAAGAAGTGGCATATATCGTGCTGTACAAACAAAAGATGAATTCTTATCCAATCAAACGAAGAAAATGACACAGGAATTGATGGGGGAATTTGGTGATTTAGTTGTAAATCATATGCTAGATGAATTAGAGCAAGTTGATCCGACTTTAATAAAAAAGTTAGAAGATAAATTGAGTCAGTTAAAAAAAGAGGATTAATGAAATGAAATGGCAAATGCGTAAAATCTTATTGTTAGCAGTCATTGTTAGTTCCCTCTTTTTTAGTATGTTAGTGTATTACGTTACATATCCATTTCTGTTTCAAAATAAGGCGTTCTTTCTTTCGAATTTTTGCTTGTTTCAGTTAGAAAAACATATGAAAGAATTATCATTCATTCGTATTATAATCGCTGGATTTCTACTACTTACTGTGTTTATTGTGTGCAAAAGAATGTGGCGACAATTTTTTGATACTAAAAGATTACAAAAAGTACTTATTCCCTTCGTTCGAAAAGGAAAACAAATATATATATTGCCGACTGCGGAAGTTGCGGCATTTACAATTGGGTTATTTCGTCCGAAAGTTGTCATGTCAGAAGGGATGCTTCAAACTTTTTCAGATGAAGAAATGGATGCGATTATTTTTCATGAAGAATATCATCAAAACAATCGAGACCCATTAAAATTATTTTGTTTTACGTTATTAGCAGAAGGAATGATATACATCCCGATATTAAAAGGGCTATTGCAGCGCTATCATGTGTATCAAGAGCTAGCTGCAGATAAGTATGCAATGCGGAAAATGAAATCTAAATTCGAGTTAGGAAGCGCATTATTAAAAATAATTAAAATAAAGACAATGGAAAATCGATGTGTTACAGCTTCATTTGCAAAAACAGCGATAAATTTACGAATTGAGCAAGTGTTACATGAAAAAGTTGTTAAGCTCAATATGCCGTTACATACGAATTCGGTATATGTAACAGTAGGTTTATTTTGTATGTCGGTTGTACTGATTGTAGGAGAGTGCATATAGCCTCTTTTTTTAAGTATTAACACTACTTGATGTAGTGTGTTTAGGAGGAAGAAAAGTGAAGAAACTAATTGTGATTATACTAGCTGGGGCACTAATTTGGGCCGGAGTTAATTTTTATAATTCAAAGAAAGAAGAAAAAGAAAGAAAAGCAAAACAAGCGGAGTTACAAAAAACAGAAGTATTACCACAAGTAGGATTTAAGGCACCAGACATAACATTAAAAGGACTAGACGGGAAGTTGTATTCGTTACATGATGCAAAGGGAAAACCGTATCTTATTAATTTTTGGGCATCATGGTGTGGTCCATGTGAAATGGAGGCACCTGACTTAGTTCGTATGTATGATAAATATAAAAAGGATGTTGAAATCTTTGCGGTAAATGCAACAATCGGAGATCCAGTGCAAGAAGCGAGCGCTTTTGCGGATCGTCACGGATTTAAGTTTCCTGTTTTACTAGATATGGACGGAGTAGCTGGATTAGACTATAAAGTATTTTCTTTACCAACGACGTTTTTTGTTAATAAAGATGGCATTATCGTAGAGCAAGTACGAGGCGTATTACCTCCAGATCAATTAGAAGAGAAATTTAAGAAATTAATTGAGAGTTAAAGAGGGGATTTTGTATTAATGGAGTGGATCGTGAGGTTACAACCCGTATCTCTTATAATTGGAAGTCTATTTGGATTTATGTTGATGAAACGAAAGATGAAGAAACAAAGTGTACCATATGAAAAAATGATGGATGCAGTAACAAATGCTTTTCTTATCATCGTATTTTTATGGAAATTTGCACCGGCAATTTTAAATCCAGTATGGGCTATTAGGTCGCCACTGCAAGCATTATTAGCTATAGGAAGTATGAAACATATTATAGTAGGATGCATAATTGCAAGTGTATACATTGTTTGGAAAAGTAAAAAGGGGCAATTCTCACTTCGCATTTTACTTGATGCATTGCCTATTGGACTATGTATGAGTATTGTTTTCTATTTTCTATTTCACCACAAAATAGGTGTACAAACGACATTGCCTTGGGGTGTGAAAATATATGAATCTAAATTTTTATATCATCCTATATTCGTATACGAGATTATCCTGGCTCTTTGTATAGTGAGCTTGTTATGGATGAAAAATGAAAGGCTCGGAAATGGAAAGAATATAAGTGTTTTTCTAATTATTGAGGGGTTTGCTCATATTATTATTTCACTTGTTAGTGAACAGAATTCGGTTTTATTTGGTTTATCGATGCAGCAAATACTCAGTTTTTGTGTTTTTAGTTTAGGGATTTTGTTCGTGCCGAAAAAATAAAAATAGCCATGTATGGAGGAATCCGCACGTGGCTATTTTTATTACATCTATTAAAAAATCGGTGGAGTAACAGAAAATAAGACAATCGCATTTTTTTCAAATTGATTTACCCATTTATGTTTTAAATAAGCGGGTATTTTTACGCTATCACCAGTTTCTAATATGTATTCTTCCTCATTTAAATATAATGTGATTTTCCCATCTAATACAAATGCTAATTCTTCTCCTTTATGTTCTAGTACATTTTCTGATGAAGCTGTATTCGGCGGGACAGTCATAATCGCTGTTGCTAAATTTCCTGTGAAATCAGGTGATAGCATTTCATATGATAAATTATCGATAATCATTTTTTTACGTTTATGAGAGCGTACAATTAAATCGTCTGTATTTGTATCTTCAAGTAAAAAGCTAAATGTTGGAACATCTAACGCTTTAGCGAGTACTTTTAATGTTTGGATAGAAGGGTTAGCAGATCCGCGTTCAATTTGACTTAACATAGATGGTGTAATATCGGCCATCTTTGCTAGTTCTTTACTCGTTAAACCTTTTTCCTTTCTTTGTTTTTCAATTTTTTTACCAATATCTATATTTTCCATAATGAAAATCTCCTTAATTATTATTAAATTATATTTAAATAAATTAAATTA
>NZ_JAKUFF010000061.1:0-27901 GCF_022663305.1 Bacillus cereus group sp. BfR-BA-01408
CTTTTGTATCTGTAGTAGTAACTTCTACATCTGCTGAATCGACAATTGTAATTGATTCTTCAGAAATTTGGTAAGTTTTACTTTCTTGCGCAGCTGCTTCTGAAACGTTAGCATTTTTAAAAGATGGATGGGGATTTGAAGAATCTAATGCACTCCACTTTTTATTTTCATTTGAATGACATTTTTTGTCCATATGTTCACCCCCTTTCAATCTAAATAATTATTAACCTGTGATTGTATTTCTGAAACAATATTTTTAATTTGCTGCTTTTTTTCTGGTGATAAATCTTTTAACTTTTCTTCACTTATCCCATGCCTATTCAAAATATCTGAGAGTAAAAGGTCTATGATTATATTCTTTTGATCCTTATCAAATTTAAAGGAAGAAAATTTGTTTAAATCATCCATTTACAATATTCACTCCAATCAATTTTCTGCAAAGATTTTAAATAACTACAAGCATTATATGTTTTTTAATACAAATTGCTTGGACAAGTAACTGAATATTATCTTTTCAACGTTTTTACTAATAAAATAAAAAAGCTGGCTTCTAATAAGAAGTCAGCTTTCCTTCACTTCACATAAACATAAGTTTCATTTACTGTTAAATAATGTGTTTAACCTTTACTCTTGTTTTCCACACTTACTTTCCCATTAATCTTGAATATTAGTTCAGTCATAATAAGAAGTCCAAGCTTGTACCACATATTACAACAAAAAACATTTACTTAGAGTAAACCCTTATCGCTAAATATAAACAAGTTAGAAACCTTATAAAATGTTTAGTTTAACTAGTAAAGCTAATAAAATTTGAAGGAGAATTTGAATATTCACTGCAATATCTGTATCAGTAGTTGTTACGGTTACGTTTCTAGAATTTTTAATGATTGTTTTTTGTCTATTAATTTGTTTAATAGATGATTTTTGAAATAATTCTTGTGTTATTTTATCTGCTTTTTCACTATCTGCTATAGAAATACTTACTACAACCACAATAGCTGCTTGTAATGCCGCTTGGATAGATAGTGCAGCTTTTGTATCTGTAGTAGTAACTTGTACATCTGCTGAATCAACTATTTCAATATATTCCTCAGAAACTTGATCAATCTCATCTGTTTGTATAGCTTCTTCTAAAAAATTAGCATTTTTACTAAACGAATAAGAATTTAATGGTTCTGAATCCTGTTTTTTTGGTTCAGAATACCGATTTAATGGATCCCGTTTTTTCTTTCTTCTACAAACTTCACAATCACACATAAAACCACTCCTTTTAGTCTAAAAAGTTGGCAATATTAAAATATTGACTAACTACTAGCATCTTATGTATTTTCAAAAAATTTGTTTGGACAAGTAACTTAATCTTCTATTTTATTTCTACTTCTTTTTTAATAAAAGAAAGCTGCCTTCTAATAAGAAGACAGCTTTCTTTGTAACGAATCTAGTCTAGATTTCATACAATATAATTGTTCCTTTCTTATAACCTGAGCTCGTCACTTTAGTTATAAAAATGTGAGTATATCCTATAACCTTTTTTAGGGATCATCCATAATTTATTTCATAAAAAGTGCTTTATTTTACTGAAAGGTGGTTGCGGAAACAACCACCTTTTTATTCGGAACAAAATAAAAATTTTATATAAAAGGCCCATAATTAAATACACTTAACTTCATATGATATATTGCATCCTTTCTTTTTAGAATGAGTAGTCGTTACTGAAGGGCACTTTTCGAAGTGCTCTTATTTTTAAATCCCTTTTCTTTTTCAGGAGGTTTTTTTGCTAAATTCTAATACGATTTTTATCACTCAGGCTGGTGATTATTATATTTCCTTACTAGTTCCAATAATATAGTAGCTACACCAATTAAAATAAACCTATAAACTCTATACGCTTAAATAATAATGCGTTACCAAACACACGAACTAGTTTTACACTAAATTCACAAGGTTCTTATCCTCTTTTAGTTGAAGTTATCATTTGAATACCAGCAAATCCACAACTTCAACTAATAAATTTTGCAAATGTGCTATATCAAAGTTCTTTTGATATAGCATCTTATGTTTTATATAATAAAGATAGTGCTAGTATTCCGAAGGAGGATGTCTATGAGTATCCAAATGGCTACATCTAATGATTTAGAATGGATTAATAATCAATATGACTCAATAGGATTTGTACGCAGTGATTTAAAAAGAGATAAAGTTGCAATCATTACATATAACAATGAGTATGCAGGTGTTGGCCGGTTAGTCCAAATAGATGAAAATACTTTAGAAATGGGTGGGATACTTATTCTTCCTAAATTTAGAGGTCTACAATTAGCTGGGGAACTTGTTTCATTTTTAGTAGAAACTGCGAAGAAATTACAAGTACAACATGTATATTGCCTTCCTTTTGAGGAATTAGAAAACTTTTATAAGAAATATGGCTATACTGAGGTCGATACTACGAAAGAATTTGTTCATCCAATTATTCTAGAAAAATATAATTGGTGTTTGGATCATTATGAAAAGCATGTTTTATTATTTAAGTTGTAAAGGTACCTAAAGTGAGTATATATATTAATTATACTTGCCCATAGATAATAACCCTACTTTATTTGGTCTACATCAGCTTCTACAAGATATACTATTACTACTTACGCTATCTTTTTCCTTAACCTTACTTTTGTATAAAAGATTAGTTTGTTTAAAATTACCTTAAATCGTATTTAAATAAACTAATCGAAACGCGAATTCCTATATAATACAATTAAGTAATTAAAAGGAGCGTTATTTATGATAGATGTAGTAAGACTCGTTATCTTTACTGTAGTTGCAATTGGTGCCATTATTAACATATACATAGAATTAAAAAAACCTAAAAAAAGTATATTCTCAATCGTTTTTTTATCAGTACTCTTAATTGGATCCTCAGGGTTAATTAAAAATATTTTATCTCAACTTTTATAATAGATTGATTAAAAATCAACCTCCCGTCAATAATGTAAGTAACATGATTGTATCTCTCCATTCCCCCTTTGGAGAGGAGCAGTTAGCTTTTGCTAACTGCTCTTTTATTTGAAAATACGATTTCATCTATTATCCACAAAATAAGTATCATACGCCTTATCAAAAACATATCCTAGTTTTTCAGCTAATTTTGCAGATGTAGTATTCGCTGCATCCCAGTTTGGGTATATCTCTTTTTCTAAACAGTCCAAGATTAGTGCTGCACTAACTATAGTCGCTAACCCTTTTCTTCTATGATTGTAATTAGTCGCTACTTCAATTTCAATCCCGCTATCATAAATGCTATATGATGATGCACCGCATACAACTTCTCCTTTATACAAAACACAATATCTTATACCTCGGTTTATATAATCTTCAACTGATTGAAATTGACTTGTAAAATCTTCAGAGACTTTATGTAATGTAGAGTTATTTACAATATGTTCATCTATTTTTCTTAACTCGTATCCTTTTGGAAACATCGATAATTTCTTTTCGGCTCACAACCCACTTACACCCCATCCCTTCTCTATATGTTTTATCTCATACACATAATATGAGGGGGGTATGAGATAAGCTTGGACAATATAACTTTAACGTAGGAATATACTACCTACTCATCTCATTAATAATGAAATTACGCCAATAATGAGTAATAACGCATAAATTTCCCTATAAATACATATAACGATTTCATCTTTCATAAAAAAAACGTTATAATGAAGTGTAGCCTCTACGATTACGTTATAAAGGAGATTAAAACAATGGCTAAAATTAAAGTATACCAAGCAAAAGAAGAAAATATGGAAGCAGTAAAAAACATCATTGATGTTGAAGAACAAAATCCAACTGCTGAAAACTTACAAAATCTATACGCATGTGTATTAGATACTGAAGATATGGCATTGCCTGAATCATACATTGAAGAAGATATCTTAATTGATTCTATTGAAGTTATGGTTAACGCTTCTCAAAGCAAAATAAGAGACCTAGGTGCTTACGATGTAATCGAAGTTCAAAACAAAGGTAAGAAAACACAAATTTTATTATTAGCAGACGAAGAATACGAAATCATCGAAGGCTAATCTAAAACCGTACATACGAAAAAGCTCCTTTCCAATTGGAAGGGAGCTTTTTCATTACGCTTTAGATGTTTCGCTCTTTTTATTCTTTTGTTGTTTCTTCATTACCATACGCTCATTTCCCATAAAGAAAATAAATATGAATGCTAAACCAGCTGGTACCAATGCCCACATAAATGTTTGGACAATTGAGCTAGAAAGAGCATCAATAATTTTATCTAATATTTGCGGCGGGATTTGAGATCTTGCCGCTTCTGATAGAATAGCTCTTGAATCTCCTAAAGCGTTTGTATTCATTCCTCCGCTCATACCCTTAAATGCTTCTTCTAATTGATCTTGGAAACCTGTTCTTTGGATCATTCCGAAGATTGTAATACCAAGCGTCATGCCTAATGAACGAATAAAGTTACTCGTTGAAGTCGCAGACCCTCGCTGTTCCATACCAAAGTTGTGGATAGCCGCCATACTTAGTACAGAGAATGAGAAACCAACCCCAAATCCGATAATAATCATATACACTGTTAATAATGCACGACTTGTTTCTGGCGTTAATGTACTTAATAAGAATAGTCCTATTAGCATAATAACAGCAGAAATAATCATAATGTTTCTGTAGCTAAGCTTCGTCGTTAAAAATCCACCTAATTGCGCTGTTACAACTGATCCTAACATCATCGGTAATAGTAGTAATCCTGAGTTTGTTGCGGTACCACCGTATACACCTTGAATGAATAACGGTATGTACACAGTTGCTGACATAAACGCAGCACCGTAACATAATGCAATAATTGTACTCATTCCGAATAAGCGCTGCTTAAACATCTCAAATGATATGATCGGCTCTTCTACTTTTCGTTCAATAAAAATAAATGTAACAATTAAAATAGCGAATGCACCAAATAAACTTAAAATAAAGCTAGAATCCCAGTCATATTTTTGTCCGCCAAGCTCTAAAGCAAACATTAAACAAACTACTGCACCAACTAAAGTAATTGCACCAAACCAGTCAATTTTTTGCTTTCTATGAACTCGTGACTCTTTATAAAAGAATGTAATAAAAATAAGTGCTAAAATGCCAAGCGGTAAGTTAATGTAAAATACCCAGTGCCAGCTAATATAATCTGTAATATACGCGCCAAGCAACGGTCCAAAAATACTCGATAAACCAAATACTGCTCCGAATAAACCGCCCATTTTCCCGCGCTTTTCAGGAGGAAAAATATCAAAAACGATAGTAAACGCGATCGGCACTAATGCCCCACCACCAATACCTTGAATGGCACGATAAATACCTAACTGTGTAATATTTTCAGCAGTACCACAAAGTGCCGAACCAATCATAAAAACGATTAAACCAAAAATAAAGAATCTCTTTCTACCATACATATCTGATAGTTTACCGAATATCGGCATGCCTGCCATTTCTGCGACCATATAGGCAGAAACGACCCATACAAAGTTTTCAAGACCTCCTAAGTCACCAACAATCGTTCCCATCGCTGTTACGACAATGGTATTATCCATTGATGCCATTAAAATACCTAGCAATAAGCCCGCCACAACAAAGCCGAGCTTATTATTCTTCTCAACCATAACCTTTCTCTCCCTCGTACTACTTATATTTGTTTATGTTCTTTAACGACTGCATTACCCTTTTGATTAAAACTAGTATGATATTCTACAACACTAATTTCACACCCAGGGCCAATTGTAACGTTGTTTCCTCTCACTACTTCAGCAATCGTATGTTCTAAATAAATATCATCTCCTTCCACAATTGAAGTTTGGAGGTTTCCAACATGACTAATAAAAGGAAGAAATCTCGCTTTTTTACGAATCGTAATGTTTTTACCACCAATTTCTCTTACCTTACTTCCTTCATAACGAAGTGAGATTTGAATATTTTCAGCATTAAGTAATCCATCACTTTCAAGACCACCAGTTAATGATAAATCTTCTACTTCAATATTTCCCCTAACATTTAAAGCACCTTTTACATCGACAAAATCACCTGAAAACTTCCCCGCAATATCTATCATACCTCTAACTTTTGTTTTTTCAATATGTGCATCACCATGAATTTGTGTATTACCGTATACTTTTACATATTCTGCATCTACATTTCCTTGTACTTCACTATCTCCATACACAACATAATTTTTCACTTTCATATTACCCCGTACATCACTCGTGCCGTACGTTTTAAATTCATTACAGCTCATATCATTAGAAATCGTTCCTTCACCGCGAATCTTCACTTTATTATAATCTCCGCCTGCTGAATTGCCGGAACCATTTACTGTGAGACTATGTGGATGTTCCATATTGCTTTCTCCCTCCCATTAAACCTGCTTAATTTCTTTTACATTTGCGCTTTTATCAACAGTCAGAACACCTGTATATTCAATGAATTCAATCTCACAGTTCGGTCCTACTGTAATATTGTTTCCTCTTACCGTTCTTATGTGAGCATAATCAATATCAATATTGTCCCCTTCTAATAGTTCAGCTTCTAACTGCAAGCCAAATACTGTTTTAAATAGCCTACTTAATGTACCTGATCTATGCCTTACTTTAATCGTTTGACCACCAATTTCTTTCGCGCGACATGTACCGTGAATATTAATATTTATTTCATCAGCGCTTAATAATCCGCCAATTGTAAATTGTCCTTCTGAAGAAAAAGTATCCACTTCACAATTACCGTCAATTGTTGCTTGACCATTGACTTTAAATTCTTCACCTGTGACATTTCCGCCTATCGTACCTTTTCCTGCAATTTTCAAACTGTTTGCCTTTACATTTTGCGTAATTGTAGCTTTTCCATCAATTCGCATCGTTTCAGCATGAACTGTGCCATCGACTTTACCAGATCCGCTAATTCGTGCACTGTTACTTTTCAAATCGCCAGTAACTGCTCCGTAACCGTTACATTCAAATTGCTCACATTCGACATTTCCATTCACAGTTCCTTTTCCGTTTAATTGCACTTTATGAAACTCACCGCCATTCGATGAACCGTAACCATTTATAATCAAATTATCTGTACGCATACTTACTCCTCCATTACAACAATTTAGTTTTTAATGCTTCGGTATATTTCATAATCGCTTCGCGTAAAACGATTTTGGTGCCTTTTTCAAAAATTAAGTCGTCCACGTTTGAAACTAATAAACATGTAGAAATCCCTAACTTTCGAATAATGATTAAGTCACACGTTTTATGTTTCATTGCTTCATAATTTTCACGTAAAACTTGCAAGACCATTTTTCCTTCTTCTAAACTAATTTCTCCCGATTGTAGTAATTCTTCTAACATGTACACATAAAGAATATCTACAAATTGAAACTCCGCTGTTTTATTCGTTTGTTCTATGAAAAATTGTAAAACTGGTTCTGATGCAATCCCCTTACGTAAAATGTCTTCCTTCGTTAAAAGAATTTCCCTCACACTCGGCGAAAACATATTTGCTAGTTCATCAAGTGATAGATCCTCTTTCATCGTTTGAATTTTATCAATACGCTCTAATATCTTTTCTTTCGGAAAAAATGTTTCCTGACCCGTGAATGTAGACTTTCGTACAAACCAATCTTCCGGTATTAATTTTTTTCTTTTCCACCTATATAATTGTCCGTATGAAATACCAGTAAGTTCTAATAAATCTTTTTTTGAAATTAAATCTGTACTCAACTGTATAACACTCCTTCCTGATAACAATGTAACATAACACTGTTACGCTGTAAATAGACTTTTATCACAAGTAACGTAACAATGTGTAAAACAACCCTGTTTCACAAAAAAACAGGGTTGTCACGCATCTTATAAAATGCGTAAAAACCCTTATATATCAACATGTAAACCATATTTCATAAAAATCAATCCACCCTTGTGAATTAATCATTATATTTTGTACTTTTTCATGAGAAGTTACTTGTTGTTTGTTACGGTATAAAGGAATTATATGAATGTGACGTAACAAAGTGTCTTCAATTTCGCGTAACAGTGTAACTCTTTTCTCTACTTGTTCTTGTTTAAAATAAGTGGACAATGATTTATGAAAATCTACGCTGCTTTGCCCATGAATAAAACTGTTTTTTGTAAGAAACATATATAGCAAACTATCTTCTATTCGTTCGCTAATTGTTGCGCTATCATGCATTATATCAGCCTTTTGTATCGTACTTATTTCTAAAAGATCTTCTATTTCAAGAAAATTAGTTTCTACACGAATCCCGTACTTCGCACACTCTTTTTGTATCCATTGTGCATCTTCAACGTGATCTCGTCCTGTAAATGTATATAGTTGTAGCACTTCATTATGATACGTACTTCTCTTAATTAAACTTTCGATATCTTCCTCAATTTCTACTATGCTTTCATTTGCTAATATTAGTTTCTTTGCCACTTCTCCACGTTCTCCGCCGAGTTCTTGAACGATTTTATCGCCATGAATAATTTTATATAGCGCTTTCCGAAACAGTTCATCTTGCATTGGCCCTTCTTTTACAAGATTACACGTTACATATGTCACGTTCGATTCAAGCCGTGAAAGTTCTTTATTGAGATTTTCTTTATCTTTATACTGCGCCTTTACTAACACGTCATAAGTATTTACATTTTGCTCCACATTCAATAGTTCAATTCGGTCAAGAAAAGGTCTTTCACGATAATATAAATCATGTACTTCTAATGCAAATAAATGTGTATTCTTCTCTCGTAATATAAAAGGACCTGTACCTATGAAGTTTCCTGCTTCATCTTCAATTACGATAGAACACTGTTCTGCGCTTAGCATATGTAAAAACATCCTATTTACCGTATGTAATTGAATTTCAACAACAAATTCATCCACTGCACGGAAACTTTCAACATGTTGTAACATCCATGCGTGTGGGTTGTTTTCAGCTTTCATAAATCGATTCAATGAATGTATAACATGATGTGCAGTGAGTCGTTTTCCATTATGAAGACGAACGCCTTTTCGTAAATAAAAAGTCCATACCTTTTCAGCATCATTATATTCCCATTGAAAAGCAAGCCTTGGTTCTATAGAATTTGTTTCTTCATTTACATATACGAGTGTATCAAAAAGATGTTTAACCATATGACATTCTGAGCGCATCGTAGCGTAAACCGGATCTAAAGCGATGTCCAGGTTCATTTGTACTTGCAAACGAAGTACATCTTTTCTTCCTTCAGATGTCCGTTCTATTTGATGACCAAATATAGAATCTACCCAAGCTTCATACTCTTTCTTTATTGATGGAAATTGTGAGCTGTAGCGTTCTACAAATGAGATTCCACTTTTCACATCTCCTTTTTTCGTTAATTCTTTTCCTCTTTCTAAAATTAGTGGAATTGGTTGCTTTTGAAATATTAATTTAGAACGATTCCCTCTCCCGCGACCTGGAAACCAAGTGATCCAATGTAACTCTTCTAATTTTTTTATAATTAATTTACTATTACGCTCTGTACAAAATAATGTTTCTGCTATCATTTGTACGGTTACTTCTAATCGTTCTCCTTCTCGTCTCCCTTTACCGTAGACACACCATAGTTCAATATATTGATCTAAAATAAACATCATACTCCCCCTAAAAGGTGAAAAATAACCCCTTTTATTTCTACCCTTTTTCTCTTTCTCCTTTCATCTTATCATTTCAATATAGAAAGGAGGAATTAATATTGACCAATCTCTTACTACGTTATAACAAACCAATTATTATAAGAATGTGCGGCGAATTATTAACCCGAACAACAGAATCCATGTTAGCCATCATTATGATTATTTACGTTGATAAAATGTTAAACGGTAATATCATAATAACTATGCTAATTTTCGGATTACAACCACTTTCAGACATTGTATTTACACTTATTGCTGGGGGAGTTACTGATAAATATGGACGAAAAAAAATTATGTTACTCGGCTTATTACTACAAGGTATTGCAATTGGCAGCTTCGTCTTTGCTCAATCTGTTTTTATATTTGCATTATTATACGTCATAAATGGGGTTGGCCGCTCCTTATATATTCCCGCTCAACGGGCACAAATTGCTGATTTAACAAAACAAGGACAGCAAGCGGAAATCTTCTCTCTTCTGCAAACGATGGGAGCAATAGGTACTCTAATCGGTCCTTTAATTGGTACTATTTTTTATAAGACTCACCCTGAATATGTATTTATAGTGCAAAGCATTACACTTATAGCATATGCAGTCGTTGTTTGGACGCAGCTTCCAGAAACTGCTCCGGCAATGACAACACCAACGCAAAAGCTTGAAGTATCATCTCCAAAGCAATTTGTACACAAACATTACGCCGTATTTGGACTAATGATCACTACAATTCCTATTAGCTTTTTTTATGCACAAACTGAAACAAATTATCTTATTTTCGTGAAACATACACTTCCGGATTTCGATCGCATACTCGTTTTTATTACAACATGCAAAGCTCTTATGGAAATCACTCTACAAGTTTTCCTTGTAAAATGGTCTGAACAATTTTCTATGGCGAAAATCATACTTATTGCTTACACCTGCTTTACGATAGCTGCAATTGGCTATGGATTTTCAGCAACAATCTTGTCATTATTTTTCACATTACTCTTTTTAGTCATTGGAGAAAGTGTTGCGTTCAACCATTTACTTCGATTCGTTTCAGAAATCGCTCCTACAGATAAACGTGGATTGTATTTTTCAATTTACGGGTTACATTGGGATGTATCTCGAACGTGCGGTCCTGTTATCGGTGCGGTTTTATTAAGTAAACTAAACGGCAGTATGCTATTTTATATTTGTGCTTGTTTCTTAACAATTGGAGGCATTATTCAAGTTCTTTTTGTTCAAAATTTAGAGCGTAAGAAAAAAAGAAAAGATATTCAAAAAGATGTTTTAGAGCATCCCCATCATATTTTATAAAAGGAAGTTTCTTATTTACACAAAAAAAGGATGTCACATGGTCATCGATTTCGACTTTTGTGACATCCTTTTTTATTATCCTACCCTGCCATTTTATTAATACTATCCTCAGGTGAAAATACCGAAATATGATTTACCTTACCAGTCGATTTTGGAATAATGAATTTTAACTCAAACTGATTGTTTACTTTATATACATATATTTTATCTTCACCATTTCCTTTAACTGAAGTTGGTTTTCCTAATGCTTTTTCTATTTCTTGTAATGTAATTGATTTTAGTTCTGCATGATAGGAGCGTACATCAAAAACTTGTGATCCTTTATTAAAACCGCAGGAAACATTTTTATTTGTATAAGTAGCGTACATTCCATTTCCTGCTTGTTCCGTTTTATCTGCTTTCCCCCACGCTTTTTCTATTTCTTCAATATCTCCTGTATGCGCTGCAAACGGAACGTTAGGTACTTTTCCTTCTTTCGCTAATTCAAACAATTCTTTAACGTGGTTAATTGATTTTTGATTGATTACTGTATCTTTCGTACTTGGATCTGGCTTTGGTATTGTTGATCCTTCATTATTTGATTTTTCATCAGGCTCTTTCTTTTCTTCAGAAGTATTATTCTGTTCATTTTTACTATTTTCCGTTGTTGGATCTGTTTCCTTTTTTTCGTCCGTTCCTTTACATGCTACTAATGCAAAAATGCATGTAAAAGCGAGAAATAACATACCTATCTTCACATACACTCTCATACATTTCAGCCCCCTATCATAATCTGATTCATTTCGATAACCAATCCATTACAGATCTTTTCAAATTGTGTTTGTTCCAAAAAGTAAATACTTCACTCTCGCCCAATGCTTGTGCAACATATTCTACAAAAGCTGTTCCTAAAAAATAACCGAGTCGGTTGTACCCAAAATATTGTCCGCCAGATAACCGAAACCACTCTTTCTCTTTTTCAAACGTCCATCCTTCTATATAATCTTCCAAAAAACGTTTCTTTATTTGTTCTTCATTTTCTATACAATATTGTAACCAACGTTCACCATCATCGTCATATGAGTAATACACTGATTCATTTAAACCTTTCACAATTTGCTTTGATACATATGTTGCAATACCTTCACGATACAAATTAACTGCCGCATCGGTCCACTCAGCTTTCTCCCAATCCATTCCATTATTTTGTAACATAACATTATGATATATATGCCCTATTTCGTGAGCAACCATAACACGAAGATGATTCAAATCTGGAGATAATTTTTCTACCGCAAAAAATATATCTCCCATGATCTCCCTCTCTACGAATGCATTAGATCCAAAAGCTCCAACAAATATGTGGAATTTCATATTTACATCAAAGCTATATTTATTACGATATTTATTCGTTATCTCTTGAATAATAGTCGGTAATGTTTCTGCAATGATACGAATATCTTCTATTTTTGCGGGATATAGGTTAATGGCATTAGAAAGACGTTCTTTCGTTTTAGGACAATGATACTTAAAGTATTCTTCAAATATCTCTGGATGCGAAGTGAAGTATTGATTGAGGACCGCTAATTCTACGTCGGTGCTTTCCCATAATTTTAAAAAACTTGGAATTGTATTGTTTATCATTTTTCCATCTCCTTATATATCCCTTCTCGCCATTTACACTGCAATCCTTCCTTAAATAGAAAAAAGCTGCCCCAAAAGGACAGCTTTACATATGTATTTTTACACTTCGATTGACTTTCCATCTTCAACAATATGATAAAGTAAGTGAGCTAAATGATGAATTGGACCATACTCTTCCTCTTCTTCATCTGTTTCACCTTGGAATTCAAGATCGTTTAAGTATAATGCTAAAAATTGATAGTATAGTTTTAAATCAAATCCGTAGCACGCAGTTGGTTCTTCATGATCTCCTTCATATTGTAGCATTAAGTATTGATCATTTCCTTCTGCATCTTCTGCGTCAAAGAATACGAAGAATCCAACGTTTGTATCTAAATCAAATAGATGACGAGTACCTTTTTCTGTTGCTTTGTTGAAGTCCTCTTCACTTAATTTATGTACTGTTGTCGCTTTTGCATTATCTTCTTGATGGAAATTTACTGTAAATGTTTTCAATGCTGACACCTCCTGATTGTATAATACTAGCATAACATATAAAAAGGACTGCTTACAAATGTAAACAGTCCTTACATTCATTTTCGCATTGCTCGCAATAAGAAGCTTACGATGAAGATTAAAATAATCGCACCGATTAAAGCTGGAATAATTGCATATCCGCCGATTACTGGGCCGAAACTACCAAGTAATTTCCCACCAATCCAAGAACCAATAATACCAGCAATAATATTACCAATTACACCACCAGGTACATCCCTGCCAGTAATTAAACTAGCTAACCATCCTAATATACCACCAACGATTAAAGACCAAATCATATGATAACCTCCTTTATATTTCACCAATCAAAATATAATTAGAAACAATTGCTTACCATTAGTTATGCTACATTTTTCATAAGTTATTCATACAGTTCAACTATTAGATTATTTCAAAATAATGAACAACTAGTTTTTGGATTAGTGGTGGAAACCCTTCATATTTCTCATATTATGGGCAATCAGGCTTCAATATTGTACGCATAAACTCTTCTTTGAATGCAGGATAGTTAAAACCAACCGCAATTCTTTGTATTGGCCGATCATCAAACCTTGTTGGCTCAGCGATTTTTCTAAAGTCAGCCACACTTTGTCCTCTTGTTACATCATTTGTCGTACTAATCCAAACTGCAGATTTTTTATATTCAAAAATATCATCATTTATAAATGAAATGAACGGAAGCAAATCGTGAATCGGACTTCCAGCAATACCAGGGTATTCTTTTTTATAAAAATTCTCATAATAAAAATCAATCATTGGTTTAATAAGCTTTGCCTGTCCTGTTCCTTCTTTATTAATAATATCCACCATTTCAGGCGTAATTAGGGCCTGTTGCGTTACATTTAATGGATAAATAGTCGCATTCTTTGCGTACTTCATTACAATATTTGCAGCAATTGGATCTCCATAAAAATTTGCTTCCGATACAGGAGTAACGTTACCAGGAAATAAAAACGCACCGCCCATAATATAATACGAACATATTATATCCATTACATTTGGATATAATAAAAATAATGTTGCCAATGTTGTTAATCGTCCTGTCGCTACGATAATAATATCTTCTGGACAAGGCTCAATTAATTTAATTAATTCACAAAAATTTTCCCGTTTACAAATCCTCATTTCAGGTGGAATAATGGGGCCTAGGCCGTGTTCTCCATGAATTTCAGGAAAAAACAAAGGTTCTTCAGCTGTCATCGGTCTTGCTGCACCCTCAATGATCTTTACTTCTGTAGCATAGTATCTTTCTAAAAAATACACATTTTCCGTTACGATTTCTCGCGATACATTTCCATATTCAGCAACAATACCTATAATATCTAATTTACATGTTTTATTTGCATAAATTAACGCCACAGCATCGTCAATACCAAAGTCTCCAAAAAAGATGATTTTCTTATTAACTATCCTCACCCCTCTTCAGCATAATCTACTATTATTATTATGTAAAAAAGACAAGGCTGTGAAACAGTGCAAACTAAAAAAGCCGCCTATTTATTGGCGACTTCGATCTTTTTATAAGATAAATATGCTAATACATTCTTACTTGAATCGTATTTTGGATTATTTCCTTTTCTCGGTTCTCTCATATGTGTTTTTTCAAATCCAGGAATATCTGGCATTTTCTCCATAAATTCAAGCATTTCTTCTTCAGTTCCTTCAATACGTACGCGAATCATTATTACTTTTCCTCAATTCTCATTTTCTCTGTACTAAGTATAACGTACTTTGAAAAGACTGCAAGGAATTTATCTTTTTAATGTCCCGCTTTTTTTACATATAAACAATGCCATTTCAGTATAAAACGATATAATTTTATTATTTTCATATTGAATGTTAAAGAATTCTTGTATTTCAAGTGATGTTTTCATCATACATTCTGTTAACTTCGCTCGTTTTTGCAAAGGTACATCCATCATATCGCACCACCAGTCAAATTCAAATTTCTTGTCAAAAGTAAGACATGACAGCATTTGCAAACTATTTTTTTCTAACAAGGTAATCCATTCTGTTTTTTTCAACGCTCGTTCATGACTCGGATCCCGCTTTTTTTCTATAAAATTATAAAATGTATCGTATTCATTATTTTCCGGTGAAACATTATCTATTAAAATAAACAATCCATTATCTTCTAACGTCCGATTTACTTCATAAACAAACTGATCTGGATTCGTAAAATGATGTGCTGCAATTCGGCATGTTATCACATCAAATGAACGATCCGAAAACGGCAAACTTTCAGCATTTCCAGCGACAAAAGATACATTTTCATGTCCATTACTTATAATAAAGTTTTTCGCATTCTCTAACATTTTTTCTGTTAAATCAAAGGCAACTACTTCTTGAAACAATGGAGCTAATACATTTGCAACATGTCCTCCGCCAGTAGCAATATCAAGAAGACGATTATTATGACGAGACTCAACTTGTTGAACTACATATTGTAAATCCGGTCCTTTAGCATGAATTTTACTTTTTACATACTTCTCTGCATTATTACCAAACTGTTGTTTCACAAGCTCTTCTTTACTCATTTTATCATCTTCTTTCTATTGTTATTGACATATAGAATTCATATAATAATTAAAGTTCTCTTTATGTATTTTCAAATCCTCTTTTCAGCTCACTTCTTATCATACTGTCCTACATCATATCTATTTTCCGTTTCAATATTAAACAAAAAAGGTTACGGAAACTAGTCCCCTAACCTCACTAAATATCAATTACATTTTTACTTTTTCATCTATATAATATAATCCTCATTCAACTTCATAATAATGTCTATTTCGTTATAAGTAGCCTCACGAGCATGTAAACCAAATTGATCCATGCCAATCCATATCCATCCAGGTGTATGATATAGAACATCTATGTTAAAATAATCTAATTTAGCAAGCTCCGATTTAATAAATTTATCTTTATTAGCGATTTGTTTATTTATTAAACCATATTCTTTTCCATTTTCCAATAGCGATATAATCTCCCCTACAATCGGATGTTCACGAACAATAAAGTGATATTCCTTTTCCTCCACATTCGCCACAATCAAACGAGAATCAGATAAATCAGTTCCTAAATTTGACATCTTTATTTATTCACCTCCTTTATGCGTTCCACAAACATAATAACAAATGAATATTCAAATAATATTAATATAATGTAAAAACTAAAAAGGCTGACTTCTCTTTAGAAATCAACCTTTTTAGTTTGATCATCTGTATACTTTTACAAACTATTATAATGTTTCTTTTTCCTCATCATTTCCGGAAACTAAATTCCCAATAGCATCTACTGTTACTTCCACCACAAATTCACAAATACCTGCTACCACTTCTCCAATCACTTCATCCATCTTTTTACCCCCTTATTTTATGTAACTTATTTGTAGTATAGAAGAGATTGGTTATTTTTAACTATCGGAAAACGTGACAACAACATTACAATTTTGTAAGCTTTTTTATTTTGTTTCGCTTCAATCCTTTGAAACTTCAAGTATGATTCACATACTTATAGGTCATCATAATATTAAGTAAATACTAATTTCGCTAGAGGAGGCGTGTAAAATTTACTACGTAAAATTAATTAAAGGTCAATCCTTCTATGCTTTTGATCATCGTTTCTTAATGTCTGAAGAAGAAGAGGTATCCGAGAAAGTTTATAATTACTTACGTCGTAATGAATTTTTCGAAGTACGTAAAGAAGAATATTCGGCCTAATGACAAAAAAGCATCAGGATCTTATCACAACAAGGTGATAAGATCCTGATGCTTTTTTGTAAGTTACCCTTTTCATCAATTATTGTCGACTCTATTAAAATATTCCATTATTTGTCCAAGCCATTCGATTGCTACTTTCATATTTTAGTATATGAGGAGGTGACGAATATGACTCATATCATTGATTACCAAGCTACTCAACCTATAAGTAAAACGGGTGAAACCACTTTTGCAATCCCAGCTTCTCCAAATAAAGCAATTCTAGCAAATTTGAAAGTAAGAATTTCAAGTAGAGATTCACGTAATAATCGTGTAGAATTAATCGCTACAATTGGTGTAGAAGGTATATCTGGGACTTCACAAGTTTTATTCCGAATTTTCCGTGATAACTTCGAAATTTTCAATGCACAAGCAGGTATTGAATCTACAGATTCTGAGCAATTCTACACTCAAACATTTCAAGCTATAGATCAAAATGTTAGCAGTGGCACACACGAATATTCATTAACTGTAGAAAACCTTACTAGTGGTGCAAGCGCAGAAGTTGTTGGTCCTCTATCTTTTAGCGCTTTAGCTATTGGACAAGAGCGTAAATGCTGCTAAGTGAATCTAATGTTTAATTTTGCAATTGAGAAAAGCGAGACATAGTTATATGTTCTTGCTTTTTTATTTTTTGATAAATCAAAAAGATTGAAATCCGCTGATGAAACACGTAATATAGACTCTGACTCTAAAAAGTTCGTTACTAATAATACATAAAATAAGGAGGTTTTATATACGAGTTTTTCATTTTAAAAGACGGAGAGGTTTTATATTATGTGGCGTAATAAAAATGTTTGGATTGTTTTAATCGGGGAGTTTATTGCTGGTCTAGGGTTATGGCTTGGTATTCTTGGTAACCTTGAGTTTATGCAAAAATATGTCCCTTCTGATTTCATGAAATCAGTTATATTATTTATCGGACTATTAGCTGGTGTTCTAGTTGGTCCTATGGCAGGTCGCATAATTGATCAATATGAAAAGAAAAAAGTTCTTCTTTACGCCGGGTTTGGTCGTGTTATAAGTGTTATTTTTATGTTTTTCGCTATCCAATTTGAAAGTATTGCCTTTATGATTGCATTTATGGTTGCTCTTCAAATTTCAGCAGCATTTTATTTCCCTGCATTACAATCTGTAATCCCGCTCATCGTACGTGAGCATGAGTTATTACAAATGAACGGTGTACATATGAATGTAGGTACAATCGCTCGTATTGCAGGTACTTCACTAGGTGGAATTCTTTTAGTTGTAATGAGTTTACAGTATATGTATGCCTTCTCAATGGCAGCGTACGCTTTATTATTCCTCTCAACTTTCTTCCTACAATTCGAAGATAAGAAATCAACAACACCAAGTAAACAAGCGGCAAAAGATAATAGCTTTATGGAAGTATTTCGTATTTTAAAAGGAATTCCGATTGCTTTCACAGCACTTATATTAAGTATTATCCCGCTATTATTTATAGCTGGATTTAATTTAATGGTAATTAATATTAGCGAAATGCAACATGATCCAACGATTAAAGGATTTATATATACAATTGAAGGTATCGCATTTATGTTGGGTGCCTTCGTTATTAAACGTTTATCGGACCATTTCAAACCTGAAAAGTTACTATATTTCTTCGCAGCTTGTACCGCTTTTGCACATCTATCATTGTTCTTTAGCGATATAAAATGGATGTCTCTTACATCATTTGGTTTATTTGGTTTTAGTGTCGGTTGCTTCTTCCCTATTATGTCGACAATTTTCCAAACGAAAGTGGAAAAAAGCTATCACGGCCGTCTATTCTCATTCCGTAATATGTTTGAGAGAGTTATGTTCCAAATTGTCTTACTTGGCACAGGCTTCTTCTTAGATACGATTGGATTGCAATATATGGTTCTAATCTTCGGAGTTATTTCATTATTAATTATTTTCATATCGCTATCTAAACAGAAACAGTATGAAAAACAACCTTCGCAATCTGCGAATTTATAACATAAACAAAAAGCATGGATTTATTAGTATTAGATTAATTCATGCTTTTTGTTATATATAATTTTATTTAATACACTTACTGAAATTATTTAAAGGAGTACCTATTTTACTTTCGAATATAATATATAAATAAAGTATATAGGAGGCGCAAAATGTCTGATGGCATCCAGTTATTTATTATCCTTTTTGTTGTATTCGTTATGTTTAGCATCATAAACTTTTTAGCAATTTCCCTATCTCAACATAGCTTTAAAAGAAGGGTTTTGGCAGGCTTCATATTTTTACTACTAATGCCTATTATTTTTTTGACAATTACGGCACTCACTTCTATATTGGATAACGCTGGTTTGGGAGCAATTAACCTAACCTCTTCTATTGTAAATGTATACATTTTAAACGGCATTGTCATTCTTCTTTCCGCTTCATTTATCCTCAAAAAACAAAATATAAGATAGCACATTAGGTATGAATCTGGATTACATTTGATTCATGCCTTTTTATTTTAAAAACTCTACCTTCCCCAATTTAATGGACAGTAAGACCCCCACTGATTAAAGTTTCACTTTATATGAAATTAAATAATTCTTTATAAAAATTTAAACTTTATTTATTACAATATTCGTATCGCATTCGCACGTTTATCGAAAATGAAAAGAAAGGAGTACAAAATGAAAAAGGTTCTATTCATTATTCCGTTATTCATTATACTACTCAGTGGATGTAGTAATAATGACATATACGGTACTTGGGAAGTCATTGATAACAAAAACGGTCTTTGTCCTGTATCGTATAAATTTGAAACAGTTGTAAAAGAAGAAAAGAAAGAAAAAATCATTCAATATTTAGTAGAGATGCAAACAACGAAGAAAAAAGATGATTTATACAAAGGTTCATTTGTTAAGGATTCTAATGTATATCACATTGATTATGGTAACTCATTTACATCAGATCAAACTTTAAAAGTTGTCGATGGCAAATTAAACGTATACTTTTATGCAGTGGAAAAATTATGTACATATAAAAAGAAATGATTACTCTTCATTTAAAACGCAGAAAATGTTTTCTGCGTTATTTTTATCCTCCCTCTAAATTTGTCAATCGTTTTAATTTTCATAAAAAAATGATAAAATGTACTCATGTGTTTTCAGAATAATTAAAAACGCAGAAAGAAAACACTGTTTTTAGGAGGGGTTTTGATGACTTACACGTTAGCAACTAGAATGAAAGCATTCCAATCTTCTATATTTAGTGAATTAGGGGCCTATAAAAAAGAAAAGATTGCAACAGGCCACAAAATGATTGATTTAAGTATCGGGAATCCTGATATGCCACCTGCTGATTTCGTAAGAGAAGAAATGGTACATACAGCAAATCAAAAAGAAAGCTATGGATACACATTAAGTGGTATTCAAGAATTTCACGAAGCTGTAACTGAATATTACAACAACACTCATAATGTTATATTAAATGCCGATAAAGAAGTTTTATTATTAATGGGGTCACAGGACGGACTCGTTCATTTACCTATGGTTTATGCGAATCCGGGAGATATTATATTAGTTCCTGATCCAGGATATACAGCTTATGAAACAGGAATTCAAATGGCTGGAGCAACATCTTACTACATGCCTTTAAAGAAAGATAATGGTTTCTTACCTAACTTAGAGCTAATTCCTGAAGAAATTGCAGATAAAGCGAAGATGATGATTTTAAACTTCCCAGGGAATCCGGTTCCAGCAATGGCTCATGCAGATTTCTTTAAAGAGGTAATTGTATTCGCGAAAAAGCATAATATTATTGTTGTCCATGATTTTGCTTATGCTGAATTTTATTTTGATGGTAATAAACCAATTAGCTTCCTCTCTGTACCTGGCGCTAAAGAAGTTGGCGTAGAAATCAACTCTTTGTCAAAAAGTTATAGTTTAGCAGGTAGTCGTATTGGATATATGATTGGAAATGAAGAAATTGTTCGTGCGCTTACCCAGTTTAAATCCAATACAGATTACGGAGTGTTTTTACCAATTCAAAAAGCGGCATGTGCTGCACTAAAAAATGGCGCTGCTTTTTGTGAGAAAAACCGCGGTATTTATCAAGAACGTAGAGATACTTTAATCGATGGGTTCAAAACATTTGGCTGGAATGTCGATAAACCAGCTGGTAGTATGTTCGTTTGGGCTGAAATTCCGAACGGCTGGACTTCTATAGATTTCGCATACGCATTAATGGATCGTGCGAATGTCGTTGTTACGCCAGGTCATGCATTTGGACCTCACGGAGAAGGCTTTGTACGTATTGCACTCGTTCAAGATAAAGAAGTGTTACAACAAGTTGTTGAAAACATTAGGAATAGCGGTATTTTTTCTCTTGAAAAAATTAATGAATTAGTTAAAAATTAATGAATAACTCCCCTGCTAAACTGTAGCAGGGGTATTATTTATTGGAGGTACTTTCATATGCATATTAAGGACACTCTTCCTCATCGTTATCCATTTTTAATGATTGATAAAGTAACAAATGTAAAACAACGCGAATCCGTTACAGGATATAAACTCATTACAAATAATGAGTGGTTTATAAATGATAGTCAAAAACATATGCCTCATATGTTAATTGTAGAAGCACTTGCTCAGCTTAGTGCATTTGTACATACGAGTGACTCTGAAGGACTAGGCTTTCTCTCCTCTTTAGATGGAGTTGTATTCCACGGAAAAGCATATCCTGGTGATAAACTTGATTTACATTATGAGCTAACTCGCAATCGCCGAGGTTTTATTCTAGGTAAAGGCACCGCAACTGTTAATAATCACCCGATTGTAACGATAGAAAAGCTATTAATATATCAAGCTGATTAGAGTGTTCCTTACATTAGTTGAGAGTATGATTTAACACGAAAGCATATTACGTAGTTAGGAGCAGGTAAATGGAAAGTACGATCGGTATCGATGCTGGAGGAACATTAACGAAAATTGCTTATTTGAACGAAAAAATGCAATTAGCTTTTGAAAAGTTTTATTCAAATGAACAAAATAAAATAATAGATTGGCTTAAGCAAAACACTGGTAAAAAACAAATATGTATTACAGGTGGTAAAGCAAAACAATTACAGCAACTACTTTCAAACTCATATAAAATAGTAGAACTAAATGAATTTGAAGCTACTCTTATAGGCGTCCGATACATTTTAAAAGAAGAGAAGTATGATATAAACAACTTTATTTTAACAAATATCGGTACAGGTACTTCTATTCATTACGTTTATAATGACCAATATATTCGAGCTGGCGGAACTGGTGTTGGCGGTGGTACTATTATGGGACTTTCAAAATTGTTAACAAATCTAGAGCATTTTGAAGATGTGATCCCTTTAACAAAAGTAGGTTCTAGAAAAGAATTAGATATTACAGTTGGTGATATTTATGGCGGTATTCTCTCCCCTATTGATAATAGTTTAACTGCAAGCAATTTTGGTAAAGCCGCTACTATAGAATCAATTTATAATAGCTCAGATATACTTGCTACTGTACAAGGACTCGTCGGTGAAGTCGTTACTGCATTAAGCCTTCAATTCGCCGAAACAAAAAACATTGACCATATTATTTATATTGGTTCGACTCTATGTAATAACATACATCTTCAAAATATTATTAGTAACTACACAAAATATCAAAATAAAATACCTATTTTTTTACAAGATGGTGGTAATAGCGGTGCGATTGGAGCTTTACTTCATGTTGCGAATATAAAAAGCTGACTTTTGTCAGCTTTTTTGCAACGGTACTTCAAATTCAATAATTGATTCCCCGTTCTCTCCAATTCGCTCTACACTAATTCTATCAATTACACATTGTAACTTTTGAGGGAAACTATGAATTTCCTTAGCTACTTCAGCTGCTAACTCCGCACTTTCTTTTCTCCCGACTGTTACATGCGGTATGTATGGAATATCTTCTTTTAAAAATTGGATTAAAGGTCCTGTATACAGCAAGTCATGTAGTTCTTCTATTTGTTCTTTCCCTCCCTCAACTTCTAAAAACAAATAGTTTCCTACACTAGTGATACGATTTGCAAACTCAATTTCAATTTTGCCTACCCCTTTTGATAAATTCAAAATATGAGATTTTAATTCATCATTTGAAATATTACTCTTAAATGGAAATACGATTGTTATATGCGGTGGAATTAATCCAAATAAAGGATCATGTTTTTGTCTAATGTCCTCTATTTTATCGATGGACATGTTATTTAGAAAGACTAAAATATTACGCATTTTTATCCCTCTACTTTCCTCTCATTTTAATATGTATCGTATTCTATGATAGCCTTGAACATCAACAAATTATTTTGCTTACATGTAAAAATAAAAACTTCTCAAACGAGAAGTTTTTATTTAGCATGATTACTAGTCCCACGCAAAACTTTCCTAAACTTTATATAACAAGCAATTCTCCAAGGAATAATATACGATACTGCAACGACGTAAAATAATAAACCTATCGTTTGTTGATCTAAATTAGCAATATATTTCCTTGAACCATACCTTAAAACGATAAGTGCAATAAAAGTAATTAAAAAGGCAACACTTTTTTTCGTATAAATATTCCCATCATCTCTTCGTTCATAATTTGTTAATACTATAAGCGGCACAGCGAAAAGTACCCCAATGAATACCGCTATAACTACTTGTAATATAGCTGGATGTACGGGACCAAAAAACCATATAATCCCTGGTGTTAAAAATAATAATGGCCATAACATACGTTTTCCTGATCCCTTTATTGGCTTATGCATGGAGCGATAACGACGCCAGAATATTAATAGTGCAATCCCTAAAAAGACTGTAATGAGTGAAGATGTGTCTCCCATTTGCTATCCTTCTCTCTATAGTAATCTAATAATATTTCAAATCGTTTTTTCGAATGATACTTTACGAATAAATATACTACTAGTTATGATATAAAGAACAGTTAATCCAATTGAAATAACAGTAAAATACGGTATATCTACTAAAGATCCATCACTCGTAAATAATAAACCGGTTACCCCTGCTTCTCCATAAAGTACACTATTTGTTGATAAGAAAAGGGTCCCACCAATCATAAGACCGATCCACTGAAATCGTTGTTTAAAAACTACTACCACTTGAAAGAAACATGCTGTTGTAACATAAAATAAAAAGTGCAAAATAAATTGTTGTACCGATTGCTCTCCAAAACTAACATTTACTAAATTATATTTTATATCTTGTAAAAGCATAACTTGAAGAAATGAAAATAATGCAGATTGCAATACGATATAACAAATTGCCCCGATAAAATATTGTATTCTCGTTACACCGAATGAAACTGCTAAACGAAATAGCTCATCTTGTATGATGAAAACACTCCCTACTATAAATAACATAATTGCTATTGAAGGGTTATTTATAATTTCGGGTAAATAACCCATGTTCACTCCATTTAAATGAGCAGCATTTAAAACCCCTTTTATTAATAAGGCTACAATCCAAAATATTAAAATTGCTTTATAATGAAAATTAATATGTAACTTTAACTGCTTCATTAACATCGTCATTTCACTTCACCACCAGTTATATGTATAAATAGTTTTTGTAATGTAATTCTATCAATTACTAAACCTTCTTCTTCAAGAGAATAATAATCTTCATTCGAAAGTTCTTCCCATATAACAGTAATGCTTTTATTCCCATAGACTTCTCGATTTATTACTTTCTTTTTTATCGAAAATTCATTTACTTTATCTTTTTTTCCTGAAATAATATGAGCTTGTTGCAATAAATCTTCTACCGATGATTGAACAACTAGTTTTCCTTCTTTTATGATGATCACATCTTCAATCACATGGGTTACTTCTTCTACTAGATGTGTTGATAATATAATTGTTCGTGGATACTCACCGTAATCTTCTAGGAGTAGACTATAAAATAATTCACGATGTGCTGCGTCTAAACCTGTAGTTGGTTCATCAAAAATAGTAATTGGTGCCCTACTTGCTAATCCTTGAATAATTCCAACAACTGTTTGCATACCGTGTGATAGCTTATGATATTTCACTTTCATATTAAGCTGAAATTTATTAGCGAGTTCTTCAGCATACTTTCCATCCCAGTTTTTATAAAACATGCTACACATCTTAAAAATATCTTTTACTTTATAACTGAAATGTGCTTCTTCTTTCACTCTAACAAAACAAATATTTTGCATTGCTTTACTATTTTCAAAAACATTTTCACCAAATATTGATATGCTACCACTACTTGAAGTAATTTGGCCTGCAAGTAAATTTAATAGTGTCGTTTTTCCTGCACCGTTTCTACCGAGCAAACCATATATTTTATGCTCTTCCAATGAAATCGTTACTTCATTTACTGCTACTTTCTTTTTATATTTTTTCGTTATATCTTTCGTTTCAAGTGGAATCATCCCTCTTTCCCCTCCTTCGTAATTTTTTGAATCATATCCATCAATTCATCTTTTGATATTTCTAATACTTTTGCTTCTTCCCACACTTTCGGTAAATATTCGGTCATAAAAGTATTTTGTCTTTTTTTAAGTACGACTTCTTTCGCTCCTTTTGCAACAAACATTCCGATCCCTCTCTTTTTGTATAGAATCCCTTCGTCAACTAATACATTTACCCCTTTAGCTGCAGTAGCTGGATTTATTTGTAACATCTTCGCAAATTGATTTGTTGATGGAACTTGTTCTTCTTCAAGCAATATATCTTTTAAAATATCAGATTCAATCGTTTCTGCAATTTGTAAGTATATTAATTTATTTTGCTCCAGAGTAGGTTTCACAATTTCACCACCTTAGTTCGGTTCATAGGTTCATTACTTATGTAATTAACCATACCACATAAACATATTCATTTCCATAAATTTCTTTTACAAAAAAAGAGAGTCATTCGTTTAAGAATGACTCTCTTTCTAAAATTTTGAAGTTTCAACTCTTGTTCTTAAATTCTTTTCATTTATACCATTTTGACAAAAGTTAAATTGTTGTCCTTTTATTAACTTTGTACGATCTACTATTTGCCCTAAATGATAACTTGTGTGCTCCACTAAATGTAATAAACTATGAAGTTCAATATGTCTTTTTTCTTCCCATGCTTGTATATATGCTTTTCCCCATTCATCAAATACCTTTTCAACGTACTGTAGCAAAACTTCAGTATGTTGTCGTTTTGTTGGAAAATACTCCTCGATTCCCTTTTCAAAAACTATATTTGGATTTTTATAACGACTAGTATTTCTCTGCATATGTTCACAAATATGTAGTACGATTCCACCAATTGAATTAACAGACTCCCCTTGTTTCCATAAATTCTCTTCACTAACAAACTGAACTGCCTGTACTAACTTAGGTAAATAATGAGCCTGTATTCTATGATAAGAAATTTTGTATACTAACTCCATCTTTGTCCCTCCAATTATTTCGACTACTTTACTGGATGTTTAACAAATAAAGATTTTCGGAAATCTTTATCATTCACAAGCCTATTCATTTTTTCGTTATTATCATTAAGGAACTTTACTACTTTCTTTTTATCCCATATATTATCTTCTTTTGGAAAATCATTAAAATTTTCATACAATATTGGTAGTATTTCTTCTCTTTTTATCGTAAACTTTTTATTTTCTACTTGGAAATCAAAAGCTTTTGCATTTGGTACTAAAATCGCTAGATAAATAGCATTAAAGAGAAAATTCTTCTTTATTGTATCCTTACCATCAAACCAATACGTCTCAACCATGTCTTCTGTAAGGGGGCCATTCCCTTTTGCACCATAGTTCACCTTTATACTTTCATTCTCTAAACTTACACTTTGAAATGTTTCACCACCAGGTAAATGATTAACAATTGCAACTACATCTGAGTTATTCCCAACGTATGTCCCTGCATATTTATTAAAATCACCAGGTTCAACATCGGATATTTCTTTTATTCTTTCTCCTCTAGAACAAGCAGTAATACATAAAAAAATTGTTAGCATAACAACTACATTACGATGCATATATTTCATTTAGCATCCCCCATTTTTATCGATATTTCGTTAATTACAATACACCTTCTCAAAACCCTTTAAAATATACGCATTTTAATCAAAATTAAAAATTTTCATTTTTTTATGTTTACAATTATCCATTAATTGTATATACTTACTAACGTAAGAAAAATATTCTAAAAGGAGGTCGAAGGAAATGATGAAATTACAATTACATGCTTTAACTTTAGCGTTAACTGCACCTGTGTTTTCTGGACAATTCAATATGAATTCGACCACCCTAATGGAGAATTGAAAATCGTACATTATTTCGATTAATTCATAAATTCGCCACAGGAGGTCGTATACTTTCCTGTGGCTTTTTCACGCCTAGCCATAGGAGAACTATATCTTCCTGTGGCTTTTTTGTGCGATTTTTTAGTCTCTTACATTATTTTTTAAAGAAAGGAGCAACATTCGATGACTATTAGCGTATTGTTTTTAAGTATTACGATTCAAAGAAATAAAATTTCTAAAGATAAAATGTTTCATAATGAGCAAATAGAAAAAGCTATGAATGATGTTAAGGAGCGCCAAGCACTTTATTGTGATCACATGTAATTCCTTTTCGAAAGGAGGAATTCATTTATGACTTTTCATATTTTCTTTTTTACGACTGTACTTCAGAAAAACACTTTAACTGAAGCTGAGATCCATCGTAAACAGCAAATAAAACAACTGACTGATAAAATGACTGACATTAAAAGTTCATATTATACGCATATGTATTAAAAATATATTTTTAAGGAGAACTACCTTCATGAAATTTAAAGCATTCTTTTTAACGATCACCATTCAAAAACGTAAACTTTCTCACAACGAAATTTTACGTGAGCAACACATTCAATCCATTATGGACGAAGTAAAAGAGCGTCAAGCTTCTTATTACAGCCGTCTTTTCTAATAAACTTATAAAGGGGTTTTATCTAATGAAATTTAAAG